>CAMWUS010000130.1 GCA_947177495.1 uncultured Clostridia bacterium | reverse complement strand
ACCGAGCAAAGCTGGAGTTCGGAGACCTTTGTCAGCTAAGAAAGTTAAAAAAGCAATTAAAGATAATATTTCGTTGGAACTGCGTTTCCCTAAATACGTGGGCTATGCCGACTACTTTTTAAACACGCCCGTCTCCATGCAAATCAAGAGCGGTTTGGCGGAGGCGATTTCCGTTACCGTGAATGCAAAGAGCGCGGAGGGGTTGCTTGCCGAATACGAAACGCAGGCGGAAGTTCCTTTCGAAAGCTCCGTCGAACTCAATGCCGACGGAATTTTTTCGCCGCTCTTTTTGTCGGAGAACGACGAGCTTACCTCCTGCACGGCGGAAGTGACCGTATCCACCGAGGGCGATGAAATTTGCAAAAAGCGCACGCATATTACGGCGTTGCCTTTCGATTGGTGGGAGGGCATCGAGGGAAATGCGGAGCGGCTCGCCTGCTTCGTTCGCCCCAAAAACGCCGACTGCGCGGCGGTGCTTGCCGACGCGGGCAAGCGTTTAAAGAAGTGGAAAATCGATAGTGAATTTTACGGCTATACGGGAACGGATAAAAACACCGTTCGCCAAATCGCGGCGGCAATTTACGCCGCAGTCAAAAACCGCGCCATCGAGCGTTCGGAAGAAACGAATTTGACCGAGCCGCTCTCCGCGGTGAAGGCAAGCTCGCTACTCAAAGACCATAGCGCAAGCGCGTTGCAGATTGCGGTGTTCACGGCGGCGTGTTTGGAAGCCGCGCACCTGCACCCCGTTCTCGCCGTCGGCGAAAAGGCGGTGGGCGTAGGCGTTTGGCTGTACGACAGTTGCTTTTTGGACAGTGTTACCGACGATGCGGAAATCGTAGGCAAGTACGTTTCGGACGGCATTAACAATCTCAGCTTTTTCGACGCGGAGGATCTGTTCGCTTCGGTGAGCACGGCGTTTACGCCTGCGGAAGCGCACTTCCGCCAAAAGCTCAAAAACGGGTATTACGAATTTTTCGTAGACGTGCGCCGTTGTCGTATGGGAGGCGTGACCGCTCTTCCTCTGCGCGGAAAGGGTTTGCACGGCTACGAACTGTTAAAAGAAGAGGAGCTTTCCGACGAGAAAGCGCCCGCTCCCCTTATGGTATTAAAGAAGCTTTCCTTGGAGGGCAAGCTTCCCAAAAACAAGCAGTGGGAACGCAGACTTTTAGACCTGACGGGCAAAAACACCCTGCTCAACTTCGCGTGCAAAAACGCGCTTCACCTCGCTTCGGCGGGCGTGGACGAGCTGAACGCTTTGCTTTCCGGCAAAGACGGAATGAAGCTGAAAGCGCAGGCGGATTCCCGCCCCGTGCCCGACTTCGGCGGGGAGCTCAACACGCAGCGCAAAGAGCTTGTTTTGCTCGAACAAAAGAAGGGCGTGCTCCGCGCCTATACCGACGCCAAGACGCTTGCCGATACTGCGGCAAAGCTGTTGCGCCGCAACCGCGAAGCGGACGAAGAGACGGGCGCGAAAATTTTGTACGTCGCCTACGGGTTTTTAAAATACCGCAGTAAGGAGGACGGCGCGTTCAAATATGCGCCCCTCGTATTGCACCCCGCAGCACTCGGCAGAGCCAAGGGCAACGAGGATTTCTCCTTAAAGAATACCGAGAACGAATACTTCGTCAACTCCACAATGTTGGAATTTTTAAAGCAGGAATTCAACATCGACGTGCGCGGTTTGGGCGGGGACGTGTCTGCGCTCAAGCTCAAAGAAATTCTTGCCATGGTGCGCGCGGAAACGGCTTCCATGAAGGGTTGGGAAGTGGTCGAGGACGTGTATTTGTCTACGTTCTCGTTCCAACGCTTTATCATGTGGAACGACGTTCGCAAGAACATCAACGAGTTTAAAAAGAACTTCCTCGTAAGCGCGCTCCTTAGCAACCGCATGGAGAAAGGGGAATTCCCCGCACCCAAAGAAGAGGACGAGGCAAATCCCGCAAGCACGCTCTTGCCTTTGCCGTCGGACAGCTCGCAGTTTTCCGCGGTCGCGCTTTCGGGCACGGGTGCGAGCTTCGTGCTGCACGGTCCTCCCGGAACGGGCAAGTCTCAGACGATTACCAACATCATCGCAAACGCGCTCATGGACGGCAAACGGGTGCTCTTCGTCGCGGAAAAGAAAGCCGCGCTCGACGTCGTAAAAAAGCGTCTCGACTCAATCGGCATCGGCGATTTTTGTTTGGAACTGCATTCCAACAAGACGGACAAAGCCGACGTGTTGAAGCGCATGGAACGCACGCTCGCTTTGGCGGGAAGCAAAGGCGATACTTCGCTTACCGAACGCGCAAAGGAAATCGTCGCGCTCCGCGAAGAACTCAAAGCGCCCATGCGCGCCCTGCACAAAAAACGCAGACTCGGCGTTTCCGTCTATCAGGCGATTTTGCTGTATTTGCAAAATAAAAACGCGCCCGACATTATGGACGTGGAGAGCTCGTTCTACGATTCGCTCACGGAGAGCAAATTGCACGAATGCCGCAACATGATTCTCTCCGCCGCGTCCGCCGCAAAGGAGTGCGGCGGGGTGTGCAATTCGCCGTTTGAGAACGTAAATCTTACCGACTATTCACAGGCGACGCGCGATAAAATTTTCTGCGCGAGCGAAGTCGTCATTGCGGAAATCCGTCACTTAAAATCTTTCCTCGTGCTCCTCTTGGAGTTCTACCGCCAAAAGGTTTCCACGCTCACCGAGCGCAAGCTCCGCGTGATCGGCGAAATCGCAAACGATCTCGCGGCGGGCAAGTACGACAGGTATTTCACGAACGTCACGGGGGAAGCGTTCTACCTCTTCTATAACGCGAACAGGCGGTACGATTCCTGCCTTGAATATTTCGCAAAACATTTCAAAGTGCTCGTAGAGCCCGACATGAATTTGAGCGAGCTTCAAAAGCTTGCCGAAGAGGAAGGGGATTGGCGCATGAGCAAGCCCGCGCGGAGCTTAGTTCGCCGTTTGGAGAAGGCATGCCTGCACGAGCTTGACGAAAAGGATATTCCCAAATTCCTGCAAACGCTTGCGGAAATTTATTCGGCGCAGGAACGCATTATCTCCAACACGCGCCTTTCCAAGAGCTTTACCGACCGCACCAAGCACATCAACTTTAAAAAGCGCGCGGAGTTTTTAAGCGACCTCTATGCGCTTCACCAAAAGTGCGCTTCGGTGTTCATGGACTACAACGCGGACGCGTTCAACGAAATGTGCATCCGCGCCACCAACGGCTATACCAAGCCCGTGTTAGAGGGCTACGCGAAGGCGGCGGAGAGCTTCTTCACCGCGCAGGAAAGTTTCCTCTCCGTCACGCAGGCGGACAGGGACAAGATTCGCGAAGAGGATGTTCTCGACTACTATTCTTCCAAGGCGGGCGCACTCATCGACAACGTGGATATGCTCCCCAATTGGTGCATGTACAAGAACACCACCAAGAAGCTTGCCTCTCTCGGGCTCAACTTCATTTCCGAGGCGTTGGAGAGCGGGCGGCTGAAAGGCGAAAACATTCTCGCGGGCTTCGAGAAGAACGTATATAAAAACTTCCTCGAAATCAACATTCCCGCCGATCCCGATTTGTCGCGCATGACGGTGGGCACCCTCGAAGACACGGTGGAAAAATTCCGCCTTGCATGGGAGGAGTACGGCAAGCTCACAAAAGAGCGCATTCGCGACGTGCTCGTATCCCGCTTGCCCATGCCCGAGGGCGACGGCACGCTGAGCGTAGAACAGGCAACCTTTACCCGCCTTTCCAAAAGCAATTTGCGGGGCACGGGTCTGCGCGGGCTATTCACGGAAGTGCCCACGCTCACGTCCGTTGTGTCACCCTGTATGCTTATGAGTCCCATTACGGTGGCGCAATATTTGGCGCCCGTTGCAAATACGTTCGACCTTGTTATTTTCGACGAGGCGTCGCAGATGTCTACCGCCGAAGCGGTGGGCTCCATGGCGCGCGCCAAGGCGGCGATCGTCGTAGGCGACCCCAAGCAGTTGCCGCCTACGAGCTTCTTCCATTCCGCTTACGTGGACGAGGAGAACTTGGAGAGCGAGGACCTCGAAAGCGTGCTCGACGACTGTCTTGCCCTCGGCATGCCCGAGCGGCACCTCGTATGGCACTACCGCAGTAAGCACGAATCGCTCATTGCGTTTTCCAACAGCATGTACTACGACAACCGTCTTTGTACCTTCCCCTCGCCCGACGGGTTGGAGAGCAAGGTGCGCCTCGTCGAGGTGGACGGCACGTACGATCGTGGATTTACCAAGCGCAACAAGAAGGAAGCGGAAGCGCTCGTCAAAGAGGTTATTCGGCGACTTACCGATCCCGTTTTGTCGCGTTCGAGCATGGGCGTCGTTACCTTTTCGAGCGCGCAACAGGACGAGCTTGACAGAATGCTTACCAAAGAGATTGCGGCGAAAAAGCTCGAACAAGTCGCATACGAGCGGGAGGAACCGCTGTTCGTTAAGAACCTCGAAAACGTGCAGGGCGACGAACGCGACGTCATTCTTTTCTCCGTCTGCTACGGTCCCGACAGCACGGGCAGACTGTCGTTGAATTTCGGTCCGCTCAATCAGGTGGGCGGTTGGCGGCGTTTGAACGTTGCCGTTTCCCGTGCGCGCGAAGAGATGATCGTATTTTCCACGATGACCTCTTCCATGATCAATTTGCAGAAGACGTCTTCAAAGGGCGTTGCGGGCTTGAAAGCCTTTTTGGAATTTGCCGAGCGCGGCAGAACTACGCTTGCGGTCAAGTCGGATTTCGTGCGCGGCGGCGCGGGTATCGGAAAGTTCATTGCGCAGGAGCTTGCAGGCTTCGGCTACGAATGCCG
>CAMWUS010000129.1 GCA_947177495.1 uncultured Clostridia bacterium | reverse complement strand
GGTCCATAACGTGAAACTCAAACGCGGCAACTATTCGACTTATGACGGAATGACCGTCGGTGTGCTGAAAGGCAGTACGCAAAACCAAAGCTTGGTGGAATTTGCAGAGGAAAAAGGTTTTGAATATCAAATAAAAGAATACGAAGACTCCGAATCGCTGACAGCCGATTTGCAAAACGGTGCAATCGACACGATTCTTTCCAGCAATCTCAGAAAGGCGGAGAACGAAAAAGAGCTTGATATTATCGAGGAAGCGGACTTTTACGCGATCGTAAGAAAGTACGATGCGGCAAAGGATAACAAAGCAGACAGGGAACTGCTCGAAGAAATCAACTACGCGATCGAGCAGATGGACATCAATGAGGGCGATTGGAAGAACGTATTGTTCTATCAATATTACGGTCCCGTGTATTCCTCGTCGTTTTCCTTTACGACGCGCGAGCAGACGTATATCGATGCGGTAAAAGCGAAAGAGAAGCACATTACCGTGACTGCGCTCGGCGACAGAGCCCCTTATTCTTATGTGGAGAACGGTGAATTAAAAGGCATTATGCCCGATTATTTTGCCGAGCTTATGAAGTATGCCGAATTGCCTTATACGGTCGTCGTGCCTACCGATAAGCAGGACTATAATAACCTTGTCGATACAAACGGGGTAAACGTAGTTATCGATAGCATCAGCACCGACGAAATCGTGGAGAATGCCACGTACCGCGGATTCAATACGGACAGCTACATGACAGCGAGCATGGCAAGAGTGACGAGGGAGGATTTCAGCGGCCCTGTCCACAACGTTGCCGTATGCGATTCGCAAGGCAGAAATCTTCTTGAAAGCAGATATCCGACCGGATACAACTTCGTGCCGTATGCGACGGGGGAAGAGGCTATGCGCGCCGTGCTCAACCGCGAGGCGGACGTTGCTTACGTATATGCCTATACCGCGCAGTTGTTTGTAAACCACGATACGACCAATTCGCTGTATTACAGTATCGTCGACGGCATGAGTACAAGATTCAGCATGCACGTCAGCGACAGTACCGACCATGAGCTGATTACCATTCTCAACAAATGTATTAACCGTATCTCCGACGATACGCTTAACCAGCTGGCTTCGCAGTATACTTCTTATACGATTGAGGATTTGAATATCTGGCAGTATATGAAGGAGAATCCCGTTATTATCGTTGTAATCGTTCTGATACTCGCCATGATCGTGTGCGTGATTCTTGGGCTGTATCTGCGCGGACGGTGGAACAGAAAGATGTTGCAGGCAACGGAGCAGTCGAACAAAAAGATGAGCGAACAGCTTGCAATCGTAAGAGCGCTGAGCCGCGACTATATCAACGTTTTTGCCGTCAACGAAGAGAAAGCCACTGCCCGCATCATTAAATTGGAAGGCTACGTGACGGAGGGGCTGCAAAAGGATTCCACGGCGGAGTATGATTATGCCGTTATCGTTGAAAGGTTTATCAATGACCGCGTTCATCCCGACGAGCGGGAGGAATTGATGCAAGCTCTTTCTTTGGCTAATGTAAGAGGAAAGCTGAACGCGGACGGCGAGTTTTTGGGCAGTTACCGTGTCGTAGAAGACGGAGAAATCCACCACTATCAATATACGTTTAGAAAAATAACAAATAGCAAACAAGAACAAGACGGCTTTATTCTTGTCGGCTTCCGCAATATCGACGAGATTATTCGAAAAGAGCAAGAGCAGAAGGACGCTTTGGCGGAGGCGCTTGCGCAGGCACAATATGCGAGCAAGGCGAAGACGACTTTCCTCAACAATATGTCTCACGACATCCGTACGCCTATGAACGCCATCATCGGGTTTACCTCTTTGGCAGTGTCGCATCTTGACAACAAGGAGCAAATCCGCAATTATTTGGGCAAAATCATGACCTCGGGCAACCACTTGCTCAGCTTGATAAACGACGTGCTTGATATGAGCCGTATCGAGAGCGGCAAGGTCAAAATCGAGGAGAAGGAGAACAGCCTGCCCGAAATCATACATGACTTGAAAACTATCGTACAGTCCGATATGAAAGCAAGGCAGTTGGAATTCTTCATCGATACCTTAGACGTAACGAACGAGACGATTATTTGCGATAAGCTCCGCTTAAATCAGGTACTCTTAAACCTTTTAAGCAACGCCATGAAATACACCAAGGCGGGCGGTACGGTCAGCTTCCGCGTTACCCAATCGGCGAAAGCGCCGAAAGGCTGTGCTACTTATGAATTCAATGTGAAAGACACGGGTATCGGCATGAGTAGCGAATTCTTGAAGCACGTTTTCGAGCCCTTCGAGCGGGAACAGACCACTACGGTAAGCGGCATTCAAGGAACGGGCTTGGGGCTTGCCATCACTAAAAACATCGTGGACATGATGAACGGCAAAATCACGGTGCAGAGCGAGGAAGGAAAGGGCTCGGAGTTCAACGTAACGTTTACCTTTAAGGTCGCCGACACGCCCGTTGAGGAGCAGAAGCTGGAACAGCTTGAAAATCTTCACGCGCTCGTCGTGGACGACGACGTACATAGCTGCGTCAGCGTCAGCAAAATGCTTTCCACGATAGGAATGCGCCCCGACTGGACGACGCTTGGAAAGGAAGCGGTTATCCGCACGCAATTTGCTTTAGAGCAAAACGAGCCTTACGGTGCGTATTTCATCGACTGGATGATGCCCGATATGAACGGCATAGAGCTTGTCCGTCGGCTCCGTAAGATAATCGGCAATGAAACGCCTGTCATTATGCTCACCGCTTACGACTGGGCAGACATCGAAGCGGAAGCGCGGGAAGCGGGCGTAACGGCATTCTGCTCCAAGCCGCTCTTCCTTTCCGAACTTAGAAAAGTTTTGGCGGCGCCGTACACGGAGAAGCAAACCGCAGAAGAACCCAAGGAGCCCGAATTGCGCTTTGACGGAAAGAAGCTCTTGTTGGTGGAAGACAACGAGCTGAACTTGGAAATTGCACAGACGATTTTGGAGACGGTTGGTTTCATCATCGATACGGCGGATGACGGAAGCGTAGCCGTGGAGCGCGTTAAAGCGATGCCAGCAGGAGAAAAGTACGACATTATCCTTATGGACGTTCAAATGCCCATTATGAACGGCTACGAGGCAACGAGAGCCATTCGCGCATTGGAAGACCCCGTAAAGGCGGCAACTCCCATTGTGGCGATGACGGCCAACGTGTTCGAAGAGGACAGAAAGGAAGCAATAGAATGCGGAATGAACGGCTATGCCGCGAAACCGATAGAGCTGGATAAACTCATGAAGACGTTGGAGGATCTTTTAAAATAAACGGCTTTGCCGTGCAAATTAAAAAGTCAAGCGTTTAGGGCTTGACTTTTTTATAAAAGAATGATAATATTAAAATAACAAAAAGGCTTTAAATACGAAAAAATTTACGGAAGAAAAATGCGCCATGTCGAAGTTGGGTACCCGCGTAAATTCAATATTGAAAAACTTGTTGGCGGGGAAGACTGCATGGAGCCAAGATTTAATTCGAGAGACGTACAACTACCTAAGACCCGTAGCTTTGTTGTATGCGGAAGATAAAAACGATTGCGAAGACATTCTGCAAGAAGCCTATTTGAGAGTTTTTAAGTATATCCACACGGTGGACTTAGAGAAAGACGGCTTTAATTGGATGTGCAAAATCGTACAAAACGTGGCGTTTGATTTCGCAAAAAAGCCCAAAACGGTAGACGGCGACTTTTTCTTTTTCCTTGGCGATTTAGACGAGGAGTGGGTTGAAAAAGACGCGCTTCTTGCCGAAATATCCAAGCTTTCCGAATCGGACCAACAGCTTATATATTTGTACTATTGGCAGGACAAGACCATTCGCGATATCGCTTCCATAGTGGGGATGAAAAAATCGACGGTGCATAAACGGTTAAAAGAGCTTGAAGCAGCATTGAAGAAAAATTTAAAATAAGTATGGACAAACAGCCTTTTTTCTTGGTAGATATTATAAAGAGAAAAAGGAGATTTCTATGAAAGTATTTTACAAAAGAAGTGCGGCGTTTGGCTTAGTAGCCGTTATTGTATGTAGCTTCCTGTCGCTGTTTTCGGCGAAAAATAGTACGGAGCCGCGGTATTCGGCTTATGGCGATGCGGTAACTTACGCTCTTGTAGAGACCGAAACAATCAATTATACCCGTCGGGAAGAAAACTATTTCGAAACGGTGAAGGGCGCTCCGCAATATTATCAAATATCGAAATATCCCAATTCTTGCGGTCCTGTGGCGGGGGCAATGATTGTGGGTTTTTACGACAAATACTATCTAGACCTTATTCCCGATTATTCTTCGACGGTTTCAAGCGGTACATATAAAAAAGCCGATTCAGTTTATATACCTAACTTAATAGGTCAGTTGTATACCTTGATGGGAACGAACGAAAACGGCGCAGGGGTAAGTGAGACGGATTGTTTAAACGGTTTGCGTACCTACGTGCAAAATAAGGGAAGAGCGTTGACGTATATTAATATATACGGCGATGAGGGAATCAACGTAAACTCTTACCAAATTGCAGTCGACAACAACAGACCGTCGCTCATCTTCTGTAATAAGATGTCGGTGTACAATTTCTATCCCGGAGCGACTTCGGAAGAATTACGTATACTTACTTATGAAGGTGGCCATGTCGTAGTGGCATACGGATATTATGAAGTAAACTATTACTCTGCAAGCAGTCTAATTAGGACTGATAAATATTTAGCGGTACAGACAGGATTAAGTGGAGTTACCGGGTATTTAAAATTAGACAATATGGAATGGTGCAACGCAGCTTATGCCGTTGCAGTAGATTAAAAGAGGGTATATGAGAGGAAGAAAAATTCGCAATTTAATCAAGCGGCAAAATGCG
>CAMWUS010000128.1 GCA_947177495.1 uncultured Clostridia bacterium | reverse complement strand
CCCCCTCTTTTTCACGCACCGGCCCCCCCCGAGCGCAACCCGCCCGCAGCCGTCGGCAGCGTCCGCTGTGTATACCAGACCGCCCTTCGCTCTCGTATTCCGTCCGCGTAACCTGCGCTTTGTCGTCGTCCGATTTCGGTCTGTCCTTTTTGTCCGCCGCCGCAGGGTCTTTGATTTTGTTTTCCGTTCCTTCCTCAAAGCCGTAGTAAAGAACAATGGGAGCCGTGCAGTTTCTGTAAACGCCGCCCTCCAAATGATACACGACTTTCACCATGCCTTCGACGTTCTTATTGCCGCCGTTACTGCATCCGACCGCCGTGCATAATGTCATAATTATAGCGAGAAGAACTATCGCAAACTTTCTTTTCATTCGGTACTCCTGTACTATATAACGCAATCCAATAAATTTAACAACGAGGGTATATTCCCCTACATTTTTAATGATTGAACCTTATTATATCATTTTCGGGAGAAAAACGCAACAAAAACACCCCCGATTTTTCCACCAGTTTATGGATTTTACATGAAATTTTCGCATAAATGCGTGAATATATACGAGTTTTTATTGCATATATTTATAGCATACGCATATATGCGAGCGGTTGTATGTTACTTTTGTTCATTTCTTTACCCGCACTCTCAACCGCCCGTTTTTTGCGCTTTCGCGAGGGTAGCATATCTTCCGTTTTTCGCGCAAACACCCCCAAAATATGGGGTTTTGTTAATAAAATATTGAAAATTTTTGCCGCAAGTTCGTTTTTCCGCACTCCCCTAAAATGCGTCCGAAAAATGTATAAAACCCGCACGGCACCGTGCGGGTTGATAAAAACGGTAAATTATTTTTGATTGAAACGTTTTCTCACCGCCCAGTCGGTGACGCGTTCGGGCAAAACTTTGCTCAAAAAACGAGCGAATCCGTTTGCCCCGCCCGCCACCGCGACGGGGGGCGGATTTTTGCGCACGGCAAGCTTTACGATGGCTTCCGCAACCAACGACGGGTTCATGCCGCCCTGCTCCATATTGGCAAGCGCAGCGGAGGCTTTTTTAAGCGACGAGGCGTAGTGCATACTCTCCTCTTCGCCGTATATCCTGCGGCTGTAAGTGAAATCGGTAGAAGTCCCGCCGGGGAGCAACGCACTCACGCGCACCCCGCGTTCCCGCAGTTCCACGTCCGCCTCCCTCGCAAGCATACACAGCGCCGCCTTGGAAGAGGAATAAAAGCTGTCGTAGGGAATGGGCACGTCGCCGCCGAGCGAGCCGACGAAGATTGCTCTTCCGCCCCGCTTTTTGAGGTAGGGAAGCGCAGCGCGCAACGCCTCGATCGCGCCGAAATAATTGACTTCGAACAAATAGCGATAGTCCCCGCTCTTCGCGTACTCGATAGGCGCCGCCATAGAAAAGCCCGCGGAATAGACGAGCAGATCGAGCCCGCCCGTTTCCTCGCACACGTTGTGAACGGCGCGGGAAAGCTCGCCCTCCTGCGCGGCGTCCGCCGTTACGGTGCGCACCTTTTCCCCTTTGAACGGTGTGCGGGAAAGATTGAACACCCGATACCCGCGCGTTGCAAGTTTGAGCGCCGTCTCTCTGCCGATACCGCTCGACCCGCCTACGATAATTGCCGTACGCCCCGCATGCGGCGTCAGCTCCTCTTTCGCTTCTATTTTCTCCGTCTTTTCTTCCATACTTTGGATTATGCGCAAAAAACGGAGCCTTTATACGGTCTCCGTTTGCACGTTTACCCCAAAGCCAAATCGAGCACAGTCATAAGGCAGAAGCCGATCACGATACCCGCGCTTGCCACCGTCTTGTTCCCCGAAAAACATTCGGGAATGAGCTCCGAGCACACGACGGCAATCATCGCACCCGCCGAAAACGCGAGCGCCCACGGCATCAGCCCGATGATAAAGCTTGCCGCCACCGCACCCAAAACGCAGGCGGGAATTTCTATCGCGCCCGAGCCCTGCGAAAACAGAAAGCTCTTCATAGCACTCATGCCCTGCGCCCGCAAAGGAAACGCAACGCACATGCCCTCGGGGAAGTTCTGAATTCCGATGCCGACCGCAAGAAACAGCGCGGACAGCGCTGCCCCCTCCGAAAAGGGCGCAACGGCAAACGCCACCCCCACCGCCATACCCTCGGGTATGTTGTGGAGCGTTACCGCGAAGAAGAGCATCGCGTTCTTTTTATCGCCCAACCCGTGAAAAGAAAACTGTTTGCGGGACAGAAAGAAATCGCTGACAATCACCAACGCGCCGCCAAGCAGAAAGCCGAGCGTCGCCGATATGTAGGCGGGCACCGTGCTTTCATACTCGATGGCGGGAAGAAGGAGAGAAAAGAAACTTGCGGCTATCATAATACCCGCCGCCGCACCCGTGAGCGCGGTGAGCAGCGTTTTACGTACCCGCTTGGAAAAAAAGACAAAGGATGCGCCGAGCGCCGTCATGGAATACATGAAGAGCGAGGCGAGAAGCGCTTGCCAAATCGCTCCCAATGATAAAAACCATTGCATTCGTAAAAACCCCCGAGCGTTTTTTCATATGTGGTTCATTGGTTTTTCAATGACTTTCACCACAGTTACTTCATCCTATGCATGCGAGCGTTCTTTTGTTTCCCTCGTTTCTACTTAAAACAAGTTTATTTTTTCCTAAAAAATTTCATGGAAATCTTGACAAGTGCGGTTTTGCGTATTATAATAAAAATATAATTGATTCTTTTGGGGGGATGAATTTATGGTTGCTTTGGGCGTTATTACGCTTTTCCTGACGGGCTTTACCCTCGTCTACTATGCCTACATGGCGAACCACACCGAGCACGACGTATCTTTCTTTTTGAGCGTCGGAATAATTTCCATGGTGATGAACCTCTGCACCAACGCGGGTGGAGTGTTCGGGCTTGCTTGGCTGTATCTTATTATTGCGCTTGCGTTTATCGGCGTCGGCTTTGCGGTGAGCGTTCCCGAGACGATCGGCTTCTATACCTCGATCGGTCCTTGGTTCAAAAAGACGTTTACCGATACCAAGCTGATTGGTTGGCAGATTTTGTCGATGGCGATTTTCCCCGCAGGCATTGCGCTTTACTTCGTTTGGCTGCGCAGCAAACCCGAGCTTGCGAAGAAATGCGGACAGTGCGGCATTTGGGGGCTTGTGCTTTGGGGACTTCTGCTTTGGATGATCCTCGGGCTCGTTCTTTAAGACAACGTAAAAAAGACGGAGCGTTTGCTCCGTCTTTTTTATTGCCATTTTAAATATCAAACTAATTTCCCGTTTATGCCGAAACGGGTTCTTGGGGCAGTTCTTCCTGCGGTTTTTCCCCGTCATCGTCGGCGGAATCCGCCAACATGAACACCTTGCCCTCGCGAACGTAAATTTCCAAATCGTGATCGAACGGGTCTTCCTCCAACGCGGAATAGTCTAGTGCGTTATCTTTGATTTGCTCGCAAATGAGTTCCCCCATTCCCTCCGGCAAATCGCAATACTGCTTCTCCTTCTTTACGAGAGAGGGAAGCGCATGGAAGAAGGCATCTACCCCGCCCCGCTTCCGCTTAAATTCCACGATATCGATTTTAAGCGTTTTGGTTTCCAACTCGTGCCAAGCTTTAAGCGCGCCCTTTGCCTTTTGCGCTCGCTCGAAATAGGTATTAAAGAGGGAGCGGCAATAACTGCGCGAAACTTGCCCCCGCGAACGGTTGAGCACGTATTTTAAATCGCTCACGTAATAGAGCACGCCGAGCAGACGGTTCTGGCACTCCGCCCAAGGCTGTATCTCCCACACGGTATCGCAGTACTTTTTAAAGTCTGTGATCTTCACGCGGGAGTAGCCCTCCAACGTTTCGTTCGCCTGACCGAGGAGCTGAGCGCACTCCCCCTCGATAGAGGAGAGCTCGATGAGCGTCCGATCGCACAAATCGTTATTGAGCTGCAACTCCGTTTTGTGCGTGAGAAGCACGGTAATGCGGGTGATGAGCGCTTCTACCTTGCTCTTGTATTCGTTCTGCTGAAAAGACGTGATGCGGCGAATGCCGTCGTTTAAACGGTTGAGCCCCTTGGCGATATCGGACATATATTTTTGCCCGACGATGAGCGCCGCCACGCCGAATACGAGCGAGCTCGCCTGCGTGAGCGCACCGCCCGCCGCACTCGCTGCCGCCACACCCTTTTTTTGAAACAGCCCGAGAAACGCTTTCTTCGTATCCCGCGAAACGGGCATATTGGAGGTGGGCAAAATCGCCTGATAGATGCTCCCCACCGCCTGCGAGCCCGCGGAGAGCACGCACGCGATCTCCGGAACGGCTTGGTTAAGGCGGGCGAGAATGATCTCGTCCTTGATCTCTACCAACTTACTTTCGTCGATTGCCTTATCGGGCGAGAGCTGTTCCACCTTTACGCTTACGTTCTTTTGCTTCTTTAATTTGCGCGATTTTCTTCCAAACACTTTTGTGGGTTCCTATTTCGTTTTTTAACGTTGTGCTAATTCATTATATCACGTTTCCGCAAAAAAGTAAATAGTATCGGCGCATTTGTGTTAATTTTCGATTTGCCAAAAAAGATCCGACTTAACGTCATTGCGAGGAGCGGAGCGACGCGGCAATCCAGAAGATAAATATTTTGTAATGTTGGATTGCTTCGCATACGCTCGCAATGACGGGTGATCGGCAAAATTTAATTGCGTGTAGCAAAAAAAGACGGAGCGTTTGCTCCGTCTTTTTTATATTCTTTCTATCACTCTTTAATATCGAACTCGTACATAGCGGTAAAGGAATATACCTCGCCCGCGTTCAGGTAAGAGCTTCCGCGCTCGGCGTATTCCTCCACGTTCACGTTGTTGGGGATCGCCTGCGTTTCCAAGCAGAAGCCCGAACGCTTTGCATAGTGCCCGCT
>CAMWUS010000127.1 GCA_947177495.1 uncultured Clostridia bacterium | reverse complement strand
CGGCGCAAGCACGCCCGAAGCGGACGACAACTGCGCGTACACGGCGGGAAAACAGCTCGTCGACTATCTCGAAAACGGGAATATTGAAAGCAGCGTGAATTTCCCCACCGTGAGTATGCCGCGCACAAGCAAAGCGCGCGTTTGCGTACACCACGCGAATATCAAAGAAATCCTTTCCAAAATCCTCTCCGTCGTCTCCTCGCAGGGAATTAACGTTGCGCAAATACAAGACGGCAGCAAGGGAGAACTCGCCTACCTTATTCTTGATTTGGACGAACAACTTTCCCCTTCCTGCCTTGAACTCATTAAAAACATTGCAGGCGTTATCCGCGTGAGAATGATATAAATATCCCACAAAAATACTTCGTCTTTTTGTGGGAACCCTAAAAGAAAAGCCCGCGCAAATGCGCGGGATGTTTTTATAAGTTAGTTTAAAAATCTCTGATAATTTATATCTATTTAACTCGTCCAACAAGCTCGTCTAAACTAATGTTGTAAAATTCTGCAAGCCTTACGCAAAAATCAATATTCGGCAATCCCTTGTGGGCTTCCCAATGGCTTATCATTTGCTGTTTTAACCCTGTTGCTTTGGCAAGTTCGGTTTGAGTTAAATTGCTCAACTCTCTTTGATGTTTTAAAGCTTCTCCGTAATTTAACATGGCATTTCCCCTTTTTATCAGTTTTACATAAAATTCTGTAAAAAGTCTTGGATTACAGAAATTTCTGTAATATAATTTGCATATAACAGATATTTCTGTATAATACCGTCCCTTGGTTGCGACACCAAAAAACTTCCCTTTTTAAGGGAAGTTTTTTATAGCTTTTTATGTTCTCTGCCGCTTAATTCCATGCGGCGGCTGTTGTATATCACGCCCGAGGTGAAGCAAATCATCAGCCAATACAGCCAAATGAGAAACACAACGGCGGTAGAAAGCGCGCCATACAGCCGTTCGGCATTCGCAAATCGCAAATAGACAGAAAAGATTGCGGAAGCGGCGAGCCAGGCGATTGCGGTATACAGGCTTCCGAGCACCGTATCGGTGGGCGAAGCGCGGTAAGGACAAATATATCCGTTTAGTATCCAAGCGGCAAAGAAGCCCGCCACAAGTACGAGCGAATACAACACGGGATAAGCGATATAAGGTTCGAGGTAACGGCTGACGATAATCGCGCCGATCAGCGCAGTGCCCGCCAAAACAAAATAGAGCAACACGCACAACGTCACGAGAAAGGCGGATATACGCACTTTCCAACCATGTTTTACGCGGTTATAACCGTAAATGATTTCCCCGCTGCGGCGCAAATGATAGAAAAAGCTGGAACACGACCAAAGCGTAGTGGCAAGAAACAGTACGCTCACCCCTGCCGTAGCCCCTTCCGCATTCTCTTTGAAGAACAGCAACAAATCGCTTGCCCAACCGAAGAGTTCAAGCTCTAGAATCACTTCCGTTTGAATGCCTGCCGTGCCGAACAGCAACGTGAGCCAAAATAAAAACGGAACGACGGATAATATCAAAAAGAACACAAGCGTGCCCGCAAGTGTGGTATAACGGTTTTTGGAAAGTACGCCGAGCGCCTCTTTCCCCTTGCGGTACCCCCGCAGGAATACGCTTTCTTTCTTTACACTCTCCATACCCGCATTATGTGCAATTTTCAAAAAACACACAAAAAAAGCACAGCCGAAGCTGTGCTTTTTGTTGCGATTTTAAGCTTACGCTTTGAGAATCTTGGAAACGACGCCGGAACCAACCGTTCTGCCGCCCTCGCGGATAGCGAAGCGGAGTCCTTCCTCGATAGCGACGGGCTTGATGAGCTCGACGGTCAAGGTAACGTGGTCACCGGGCATAACCATTTCAACGCCTGCGGGCAATTCGATGGAACCCGTAACGTCGGTCGTTCTGATGAAGAACTGAGGACGATAGTGGTTGAAGAATGCCGTGTGACGGCCACCCTCGTCTTTGGTAAGAACGTAAACCTGAGCTTCGAACTTCATAGCGGTGGGAACGGTACCGGGCTTCGCAATAACTTGTCCCTTTTCGATATCCGTTCTGTTGATACCACGAAGAAGCGCACCTACGTTATCGCCCGCCATAGCCTCGTCGAGCTGTTTGTGGAACATTTCGAGACCGGTAATGGTGGTCGTACGGGGTTTGTCGATAAGTCCAACGATTTCCGCGGGCTCGCCTACGTGAGCAACACCTCTCTCAACTCTGCCCGTAGCAACGGTGCCGCGGCCGGAGATGGTGAATACGTCCTCGACGGGAAGAAGGAAAGGCTTCTTGTCGTCGCGCTCGGGCGTAGGGATATAGGAGTCGATGGTGTCCATGAGCTCGAGGATGCACTGGCACTCGGGAGCCGCAAGAACCGTCGCGTTGTCCGCACCGCTCGTTGCTTTTTCAAGCGCTTTGAGCGCGGAACCCTTGATGATCGGAATGTCGTCGCCGGGGAACTCGTAGGAAGAAAGAAGCTCTCTTACTTCCATCTCGACGAGGTCGAGGAGTTCGGGATCGTCAAGCTGGTCAACCTTGTTGAGGAATACGACGATATAAGGAACGCCTACCTGACGAGCGAGCAGGATGTGCTCACGGGTCTGGGGCATGGGACCGTCGGTTGCCGCAACAACGAGGATCGCGCCGTCCATCTGGGCAGCGCCCGTAATCATGTTCTTAACGTAGTCTGCGTGGCCCGGGCAGTCAACGTGTGCATAGTGACGGCCTGCGGTCTCGTACTCAACGTGTGCGGTGTTAATCGTAATACCGCGTGCTTTCTCTTCGGGCGCCTTGTCGATTTCGTCGTAGCGCATCTTTTGTGCCTGACCCTTGCAAGCCATAACCATGGTGATAGCCGCGGTCAAAGTGGTTTTACCGTGGTCAACGTGACCGATGGTACCGATGTTTACGTGCGGCTTGCTTCTGTCGAATTTTGCCTTTGCCATTTTGAGTATCCTCCGATTTTTTTAAAATTTAATGATTTTTCCCCTTCTTTGAGGAAGATAACGCGCAATGCTTGTCCCTATCGGGTGCAAACATCTACGCTTGTCCGTTTTATTATAACAAATACGGAATTTTTTTGCAAGAATTTTACCGTAAATTTTTGGAAAATTTTGCGTTTTTCCCGCTAAGCGGTTAGCTTATGCGTTTTTGTGAGCGCGCGAGGTAATAATTTTCTCGGAAACGCTCTTAGGCACTTCGGAATAGTGATCGAATTGCATGGTGAACTGACCTCTGCCCTGCGTGCGCGAACGCAAATCCGTAGCGTAACCGAACATCTCGGAAAGCGGAACTTCCGCGTCGATGATCTTCGCGCCGTTGCGGTCATCCGTGCCGACGATGGTACCGCGTCTGCCGCTGATATTGCCCATCAAATCGCCGAAATAATCTTCGGGCGTGATGATTTGAACCTTCATGATGGGTTCGAGCAATACAACGTTCGCGCGTCCCAAACCGTCTTTCAAGCCGAGGGAACCTGCAATCTTGAACGCCATTTCCGACGAGTCGACCTCGTGGTAGCTTCCGTCGTACACTTGTACTTTAAAGTCTACGAGCTCGTAACCCGCAAGGAAACCGTTCTTCGCCGCTTCCTGAATACCCTTGTCGATTGCGGGGATATATTCCTTGGGAATAGAACCGCCGACGGTGATATCCTCG
This sequence comes from uncultured Clostridia bacterium, assembly GCA_947177495.1. Taxonomy (GTDB): domain Bacteria; phylum Bacillota; class Clostridia; order Christensenellales; family Borkfalkiaceae; genus Gallimonas. The sequence continues at coordinate 1,253 of CAMWUS010000127.1, read as the reverse complement.
AATTCGTAACCTTTACCGGGTTCCAAAGGAATGAGGTGCAGTTTGCAGTGACCGTACTGACCTTTACCACCCGACTGACGCTTGTACATACCCTCTGCGTCCACCGCTTTGCGGAAGGTTTCGCGGTATGCAACCTGAGGAGCGCCGACGTTCGCTTCTACGTGGAATTCACGAAGCAAACGGTCTACGATGATGTCGAGGTGCAATTCGCCCATGCCGGCGATGATCGTCTGACCCGTCTCTTGATCGGTGTAGGTCTTGAAGGTGGGATCCTCTTCTGCGAGCTTGATGAGCGCAAGCGTCATCTTTTCCTGTCCCGCTTTCGTCTTGGGTTCCAAGGAAAGCTGAATAACGGGCTCGGGGAATTCCATCTTTTCGAGTACGATGGGGTGTTTTTCGTCGCAAAGCGTGTCGCCCGTCGTGGTGTTCTTCAAACCGACGATCGCGCAGATATCACCCGAGCAAACCTCGGAAATATCCTTTCTTTCGTTGGAGTGCATTTGCACGAGACGACCGATACGCTCTTTCTTCTCCTTGGTGGAGTTGTAAGCGTAGGAGCCTGCGGAAAGCACGCCCGAATAGCAACGGAAATACGCAAGCGAGCCGACGAACGGGTCGGTTGCGATTTTGAACGCAAGACCGGAGAACGCTTCGTCGTCCGCCGTTCTTCTCTCTTCCTCTTTGCCCGTATCGGGGTTGATGCCCTTTACGTGCGCAACGTCCAAGGGACTGGGAAGGAAGCTGATAACCGCGTCGAGAAGGAACTGCACGCCCTTGTTGCGGTAAGAAGAACCGCAGAGCATAGGAATTGCTTCCATTGCAAGGCAGCGCTGACGCAAACCGCCGATAATCTCTTCCTGCGTAAGGTCGCCTTCCTCGAAGAATTTCTCCATGAGCTCGTCGCTGGCGGAAGCCGCCTCTTCAACAAGCTTGTTGCGGTATTCTTCTGCAAGCGCCTTCATGTCTTCGGGAATGGGCTCCTTGCGGAAATCCTTTCCCAAATCGTCGTAATAAACTTCCGCTTCCATGCGGATAAGGTCGATGATCCCGCGGAAGGAATCTTCCTTACCGATGGGAAGCTCGATGGGAACGGGGTTCGCACCGAGACGCTCGCGGATCATCTTTTCCACGCGGAAGAAATCCGCGCCGTTGATGTCCATTTTGTTGACGTACGCGATACGGGGTACTTTATAGGTATCCGCCTGACGCCAAACGGTTTCGGACTGAGGCTCAACGCCGCCCTTCGCGCAGAA
>CAMWUS010000126.1 GCA_947177495.1 uncultured Clostridia bacterium | reverse complement strand
GTCCTCGTTTACAAGGTAAATGCTTTTATTGGGGTAGGTGTCGCGCAAGACGGTTGCAAGCCCTTTGGTAGAGCCGATCGCGTCGCCGTCGGGGCGAATGTGGCGGGAAACGATGATGGTATCGTATTCCTTTATTTTTTTGAAGATTGCTTTTTTGATTGCCTCGTTCATGCTTCTACCTCCTGCGATGTAAGTTCGTCCAAATCGGCAAGCAATTTCATTGCCGTCTCTTTATCGGGCACGACGCAGCCGCTCGCTTTCTTGTGCCCGCCGCCGCCGTATTTCACCGCAATGGGGTTAATATTAAAGCGGTTGGAGCGCAGTTCGGTGTGAACGCCGTCGTCGCCCTCGGTAAAGCTTGCCCAAATATACACGCCCTTAATGTCGCGCATCAGCCCGATATACTTACGGGAAACGACGGACGCGGACTCGATGTCTTCGGGTACGTCCTCCCGCGCTGTGTAAATATAGGCAACGTTTTTATCCGTAAATTTAATTTTGTGCATGTTGTCGGCTCTTGCAATAATGTCGTCAAACTCCTCGGCGTACAAATTATAGAAAAGAGTAGCCGTGTCGATGGGCTGAGACATGAGGAAAGCCGCAAGTTCGAACGTTCTCGCGGTAACGGAATCGAACACGAACCGCCCGCTGTCCGTTACCATACCCGTATACAACGGGGTTGCGGAAGCGGGGGAGAGTTTGAGTTTACATTCCTTTGCAAACATGGTAACCAAACCGCACGCGCTCTCGTAAGTGCTGTCTACAATGTCGATGTCGGCGATTTTTTCGCAATAAATATGGTGGTCGAAGCGCACGGTTTTCGCGGCAGTCTTGTAGCGGTCGTCGCAAATCAGGTGCGTCGCGCCGCAGTCCAAAATAATGGCAAGCGCGCCCTCGTAGTATTCGTCGGGAATGTCGTCCATTTCGCCGTTTAAAAAGGGGAAGCGCGTTGCAGGGGCGCCTACAACGTAAACTTCCTTATTCTTGAAATTATCTTTAATGAGCGCCGCAAGCCCCAACTGACTGCCGATCGCGTCGCCGTCGGGGAATTTGTGGCGGTGAATGATAATTCTATCGTATTTTTTAATTGCCTTTAAAGCTTCTTTAAACATTTTTTCCTCCTTTTGCGTAAAGATTATTATACCATATCTATTATAGTTTGTCAAGGCGCAAATTTCGAATATATCGCGGGTTTGGGGCTTGACAATGCGGGCAGAATATGGTATGATGATAATCCCCGAATATGCGGCGGAAACGAGGTTTTGCTTATGAAAAAATACAGAATACGCGTCGGACTCGATGTAGACGACACGCTTTATGAGTGCAATTCTTATGCGGTTTCCATTATCAACAAGCGCCACCCCGACGAAGAGCCTATCAAAGTCGAGGACATTAAAAGCTGGGGCGGAACGGGTAGGGGCGGTGAAGAGCGCATTCAGCTTTACCGCGACCCCGAGTTCGTAAGGACTCAGCCCATCACCGAAGGCGCGCAGGAGTTTGTAAAGAAGCTTTCCGAAATCGCGGACGTATTCTTCGTAACCGCAGTGCCCGCTTGCTGTATGAGCGCACGGGCGGAGCGGCTCGTGAAAGATTTCCCCGAAATCCCCGCTGAAAACATTATTTTGGGTACGCGCAAAGACGTCATTTCGCTCGACATTATGCTTGACGACGGCGCACACAATATTTCCAGCTCGCGCGCGGCGTATCCCGTACTCTTCCGCAAACCTTGGAATACGGGGCTATCGGGCTTGCTGTCCGTAAACAGCTACGACGACTTCTTGCACTTCTGCGAAATGGTGCGCAATTCCTTTTCCGAGAAATTCCCCACGTTAGGCGACGGCGGCGTGCTGTGCCTTGTAGGACCTTCGGGGTCGCTCAAGAACGAGGTGGCAAACGAGCTTACTAAGAGAAAGGGCTTTGAAAAGCCGCTCACTTCGACCACCCGCCCGCGCCGCAAGAACGAGAAAGACGATACCTACCGCTTTATCAGCGAACAGCAGTTCATTCATGAAATGAAGGAGAACAGCTATATCGAAACCACCGTTTACAGCGGGTACCACTTCGGCACCGCCGAGAGGGACATTGCGCCCATTGTGGAACGGGGGAGCGTTGCGGTCATTCCCATCGATATTTGCGGGGCGATTACGCTCAAAAACCTGTACCGTCAGCGCGCCATGCTCGCGTTCATGTCGAGAGACCGTTCGGAAGCAATTAAGAGCATTATCGATCGCGACATCGACATCGACGACAAGACGAGGCGTATTATGTCGCTTGACTTCGAATACCGCAACAGCGAGGTTTGCGACGTGGAAGTAAAGGTCGCCGACGACGTTACGGAGGTCGTAGACAGACTTGTAAGTTTGGTGAACCAAAGATAAGGGGTACATATGAATTACGACGTTATCATTATCGGGGCGGGTCCCGGTGGCATTTTCTCGGCGTACGAGCTGAGGGAAAGCGGTCTTAAAGTAGCGGTTTTCGAAGAGGGCTACGCGCTTTCCGAGCGTAAATGTCCCATCGACGGCGACAAAATAAAGAGCTGTATCAGGTGCAAAACCTGTTCTATCATGTCGGGCTTCGGCGGCGCAGGTGCGTTTTCGGACGGTAAATATAATATCACCAACGATTTCGGCGGCAGCCTTTACGAGCACATCGGCAAAAAGACTGCGTTGGAGCTGATGGAGTACGTCGACAAAATCAACGTTGCCCACGGCGGCGCGAATACCAAGCTGTATTCCACGGCGGGCTCGGCGTTCCATAAAATTTGCACACAAAACAAACTCAACCTGTTAAATTCCAAGGTAAGGCATTTGGGTACGGATATCAACTACACCGTGCTTACAAACCTCTATAACGAGCTGAAAGACAAGGTGGACTTCCACTTCAACACGCACGTGAGCGGCATTAAAAAGACCGCAGACGGCTACGAGGTCGTTGCCGATAAAAACTATACGTGCAAGTACTGCATCGTTTCTGCGGGCAGAAGCGGAAGCAAATGGATGGAAAAGGTGTGCGAACAGTTGGGCATTACCACTCATTCCAACAGGGTGGATATCGGTGTCCGCGTGGAGCTAAATGCCGAAGTGTTCGAGCATATTACCGACGAGCTTTACGAAAGTAAAATCGTTTACACGACCGAGAAGTACGAGGACAAGGTGCGCACGTTCTGCATGAACCCGCGCGGCATCGTAGTAAACGAAAATACCAACGGCATTATTACCGTAAACGGGCACAGCTTCGAGGATGAGAGCCGCAAGACGAATAACACGAACTTTGCGTTGCTCGTGTCCAAGCATTTTTCCGAGCCGTTTAAAGACAGCAACGGTTACGCCGAGAGCATTGCACGGCTTTCGAATATGCTCGGCGGCGGGGTAATCGTGCAGAGATTCGGCGATATGGTGCGCGGCAGACGCAGTACGCAGAAGAGGATCGACGAAAACCTTGTCATTCCCACGCTGAGCGCAACCCCCGGCGATTTGAGCTTGATTTTGCCCAAGCGCATTCTCGACGGCATCATCGAAATGATTTACGCGCTCGATAAGGTGGCAATCGGAACGGCGAACGACGAAACGCTGTTGTACGGCGTGGAGGTCAAGTTCTATAACATGGAAGTGGAAACGGACGAAAACCTTGAAGCGCAGCACAAAGGGTTGTATATCATCGGCGACGGAAGCGGCGTAACCCATTCGCTTTCGCACGCTTCCGCAAGCGGCGTACACGTGGCAAGGCATATCCTTTCCCAACTTTAATTTAAAAATAAAACGGGGAGCGGACAACGGTCTGCTCCTTTTGCTAAGGACAGGTGAAGTATGGAACACTTGGCAATCATGAAAAAGGGGTACATCGAAAAGATACTTTCGGGCGAGAAGAAAATAGAAAGTAGATTTTCAATGAACAAAATTACGCCGTTTCATGCGATTTCCGCGGGCGACAAAGTGTATATGCAGGAAGTCGGGAAAGAAGTTACCGCAACGTTTGAAGTGGAAAGGGTTTTATTTTTCGATAATCTTTCCGAAAACAAGATAGAAGAGCTTCGCACCGAATACGGAAAAGACATTTGCGCCGAGGAAACCTTTTGGGGGTTAAAGAAACATTCGAAATACGCAACTTTAATTTATATCAAGAACCCTGTCAAGATTACGCCGTTTAAGATAAACAAAAGCGATAGGTCAGCGTTTAAAACGGTAAACAGCGTGAAAGATGATTTGGTGATCACGAAGCGCACGATTATCAAGCACCCGCACGATTGCGAAAACGGCAAGCATTATTTTGTTTTTGACGGCAATACACACTGTCAATTTTGCGGTGCCGAATTTTTACATAGCGCAACAATGAAGCAAAAGCCCGATTATCAAACGATAAAGGGCATTATTAAGCACTCCATGTGGAACGACGAATGGCTGAACGTTGAGTTGGATAACGTCGCAAAAAATAAATTGCCGAAAATAAAAAGGGCGAATATAAGAAGTATTCTAAATAAGAGCATACGCGTATGTCAGCCGAACGACGGGCGACAAACACCGTATTACGGCAATCCCGTATTTTATGCGCAACACGGCTTGGGGTGCTGTTGCAGAAAGTGTTTGGAAAAGTTTTATGCGATACCTAAGAATGCCGTTTTATCTGATGAGGAATTAGATTACTTTACGGATTTAATAGAAGCGTATTTGAAAGAGAAAGTTTAAATGCACTTTGAAGGGGAAGCGCGGTAGGGAGTAATATGGATAACGATTACGGAAATCTTTTATACGAATATAGCGACGCAAAGCATCCGCTCGATATGTCAAAACACGAGAGGCGGCAGCATATCAAATCATTTGCGGCGATATGGCTTTTTATTTGCATGTTGCTGTTAGCCGCTTGGTGTATTGCGAATTTCGTTCTGGATTTGCAGATTTACGACCATTCTTCGGT
>CAMWUS010000125.1 GCA_947177495.1 uncultured Clostridia bacterium | reverse complement strand
ATACCGCCCACCGAGAACCCGAGCGTAAGCGCGCCGAGCGCAATGACGAACGCAATTCCCAGAATGAACGCAGTAAGCGCAATGGCGAACGCTACGATGACGAGCGGCAGCCACAACGGGAATAAGAGCACGAACAGCAACAGCTTGCCGCCGCTCAAACGCTCCCGTTCCTTTCTGCGGGAAGGTCTGCGTTCTCTTCTGCGGCGCGGCGGTTCGTAGTCGTCGTAATCATCGTCATAATCGTCGTAAACGGGACGGGGACGGCGAGAACGCTTGCGGGGCGGTTCGTCAAATCCGCCGTATTCCCCCTCGTTGGCGTTGAAATAATCCGTCGCGACCTGTGCGGGCGTTTCGAGCTCGTTGAAAATCTCCCTGTCCGATTTCCCGCGCTCGCGCAATTCGTCGATCAGCTCGTCGTAATATTCTATCAGCTTTTCCTTTTCCCGATTGGGAACACCCTGCAACGCTTTTCTCAAACGCTTTAAATAGGTACGTTTTTTCATTCGTCTCCTCCTTGAATAAATGCGTTTATTTTTTTGAGCTCCTTCCATTCTCTCGAAAATTCATCTACACGTTTTAATCCCAGCCGCGTAATGCGGTAATACCGTCGCAGTCTCCCGCCGTGCTCGCGGGTGTAGGTGACGAGAAGTCCCCCACTCTCCAACCGCTTTAAGATGGGATAGAGGGTGGATTCGGACACCTCGATGACACCGGAAAGCTCGGATACGATTTGGTAGCCGTACGAATCGCCCCGCCTTAGTAAGGCGAGCACGCATACGTCGAGCAATCCTTTTTTCATCTGAATATCCATTGAATACCCCTCTTCGCATAATACTATACATTACATAGTATGATTTGTCAAGTGTTTTTTACAAATTTTTTTCGGGAATTTTTACCAAATTTCTGCATTTTTTGCAAGATTTAAATTGAGACAAGCAAAATCCCCGCGGCATTGCCGCGGGGGAATAAATTTTTCTATTATTTCTTTAACGTGATTTTCAGTTTCGTTTCGAACATACGTCGCCAAGGCATTTCCACTTCCAAGGTATCTACCAAGCGGTAAACGGAGGGATAATGCTCTGCCATGTACTTTAACAAAGTATCTTTCACGATTTCGGAAACCTTGCCCTTCTCGCCGTCCGCATGGAAGTAATCGAGCCCCAACGCGGGCAAACAGTTATCCACGACATGCGAGCGGGTGTAAGCCATATAGCCCGCGTCCTCGAAATAGCGGTGAACGAGGAACGCCGTGTTCTTTTCTTTGTCCTTGCCCACAAGGTAGCAAAGCCCCTCGCAAATGGTTGTTCCGAGCGTGTTGGAAGAGGTGTTCCAACCCGCATAGGCGTGAATTTTGAAGAGCAAATCTTCCGATTGCAACAGGCGAAGCAGCTCTTCGTCCGAACCGTTGCAGGAAGCGACGTCGCCGATGGCAACGATTTTCTTTTTGCCGAGTGCGTACTCGATAAAGGAAACGAACTCCGCGAGATTTCTCTCCACGTCGTAGTGGATCACGCGCGCGGGGTCTACCCCCGAACACATCTTCGAGCTGACGTTTACCGCCAAGAGCATATCTGCTTCGTCCAAGGTGTACACCCTTACGCCGCCTGCTGCGAGAATTTGGTATTTGATGGTTTCATCCACCATTCTATCCTCGTACCAAGGCACGGTGTTCACACCCTTCGTGGAAGCGTAGTGAACGTAAATTTTCGGTTTGACCCCGTTGAGCTCCATCACCGCGCGGGCGAGAAGCGTTAAGCCCGTATCATCCGCCGAGGGATACATGGCGGTTTTCAAGTGCAAGCTGTTGCTTTTCAAATAGTCGCGTACGCGGATTTGGTCCATGGAAGTGAATCCGTACTCCGCCGCGTCGTCCTGAGGAACGATGAAATAGTCTACAATCCCGCGCTTTACGTACTCCAAATTGTGGCTGAGCACAGCGATATTTTTATCGCGCCGCCCGAGGAAATCGGAAAGCACTTCGGACGGAATGAACTTTTTAATGCGCTCGAAATCCGCCTTGTCCTCTTCCGTGAGCCTTTCAAGCCGTTCTAAGTGCGTATAGCGCCCGTAGAGGTGAAGCTCTTTGCCGTAGTCGTCGTAATAGTCGGGCTCTTCGTCGCTCGAAGAATAGCTCGGGCAACGCATGATGAGCTGAAAGAGATAAAACTTCATGCGCGGGTTTTTCTTGCGAAGCTCTTCCACAAGCTGTCCGCGGGCAATCAGCGTTTCCGTCGAATCATGGTGCAGGCGGGAAGGAACGATTCCTCCGTAAATGAGCGTATCGAGCGATAGAATGCACGCGTCGGCGCCCTGTACGTTTTCCAAAAGCCACTGCGCTATCTTTTCCGTGTCCGCGGGGCGCTTTTTATCCCCCATGTATTCTTTGGGCGGTAATTTAAGCTCGTAATTCGCCCCCGGCATCATGCTCGGGTAATCGTAATTGCAAGGTCTTTCGTCCAAAGGAAGCATTACTATTTTCTTTTTCATAAAAATTCCTTGTTTTTTGTTTACGCTTTTACCGCGCCGAGCGTAATTCCCGAAGTGAAGTATTTCAGGAAGAACGGATACGCCGCAACGATGGGAATGATGGAAATTACGATCATTGCCGCCTCGATATTCGACTTGTGCGCCGCTCGGTTAGGATCGGCGAAGATGCTGTCCACAGCGCTCGATTGCGTAAAGTTAAGAATGTACATCGCCAAAGGATACAGCTTGGTATTCGTAGGCAGATAGTACAGCGCGGATTGATAGTTGTTCCAAAACGCGACTACGGTGAACAACCCCACGGTAATTAAAATGGGAACGCACATAGGTAGCACGATGGAAAAGAGAATGCGAACGTTGCCCGCGCCGTCTATTTTGGCGGCTTCCTCCACGCTCTCCGGCAACCCCTCGAAATAGGATTTGATGAGAATGAGGTTGAACACCGAAACGATATTCGGCAGGATAAGCACCGCCACGGAATCGATCATGCCGATTATTTTATACCAAATGAAGTTGGGAACGATACCGCCCGAGAACAACATGATGATGATAAAGAACAGCATAAATCCGCGACGGAACGGGAAATGCTCCTTGGAAAGCGGATAAGATGCCAACGCTAAAACCAAAACCGAACCGATCGTACCCACGACCGTAATGAGCAGGGAAACGCCGAAGGAGCGGTAGAATTCCACGCTTTGCAGTACGTGCGCGTAGGAATAGAACTCGAAGCCTTTCGGCAAAAGCATAACGGACATATTCGGCGAGGAAAACGAGAGCGCGAGAATGTTGATAAGCGGAATAATGCAAATCAACGAAAACAAGGTCATGATGATATAGTCCACCGTCATGAACACTCTGTTTTCCTTAATTTTATTTTTTTTGTCTACGCGAATTTTAGCCATTACCAAATCCCCTTCCCCGAGAATTTTTTCACGATGAAATTTCCCGCGATGATGATGACGAGTGCGGCAACGGAATTTAAAAGCCCTACCGCCGTGGAGAAGCCGTAATCGCTCTGCTGTAAGCCTACCCGATAGACGTAAGTGCCGATGATTTCCCACTTGTCTCGCGTCGAGTTGTTGAGCATGGTAAATATCTGGTCGAACCCTGCGTCTAAGATGTAGCAGATACGCAGAATAAACATCGTAACGATTGTCCCCTTAATGAGCGGGAGCGTAATAAGGAAAATCTGCTGCATCTTCCCTGCGCCGTCCAAGCGCGCCGCCTCGTAGTAGGTGGAATCGATGGAAAGAATCGCAGAAACGTAAACGATCATGCTCCAACCGATGTCCTTCCACCCGCCCGTAAACAGCATGAGGAACAAAAATTTACTCGGGTTCTGATACCATAGCACGGGAGAGTCTTTGCTCATAAGCCCAAGTTTGATACAAATGGTATTTACCATGCCGTAGGACGAGAACATATTCATGAAAATGCCCGTCGCCACCGCCCAGGAAAGGAAGTACGGCAAATACATGACCGACTGCATCAGTTTGCTTGCCGTCGGATTTTTAATTTCGGCGAACAGCAAGGCAAAGATAATGGGAATGGGAAAGAGAACCGCAATTTTAAGTACGCTGATGAGAAGCGTATTGCCGAGGATTTTCATGAAATCTTCATTTTCGAAGATTTTCGCAAAGTTTTCCATCGACCACGGGGCTTTTACAAACGCCTCGAACGGCTCGTAGAGAAACAGATTGATTTTGCCTTTGAACGCCATTAAAATTCCCACCATAGGGATATAGGAAAATAACAGCGCAAGCGCTACGCAAGGAATGAGAAACGGCATTAACGAACCGTACCGTTTCATTTTCTCCTTTATCGTCATATCAGATTTCATGAAATCCGTTCTCCTTCTTATCTTTCGATCGTGCTAAGTTAATAGATCCAGTTTTTATCGCACCACTCTTTAATTTCGGCTTTCGCTTTCGTTCCGCCGTCTTTATAGAATTTGGAAACGACGCTGTCGTAATCCGCCGTGCTCTTCTTTTGGAACATCATGTTCATCGCCTGATCGCGCACCCACTCTTCAAGCGTAATGCGCACCGTATCGTAATACGGCAAAAGCGAAGTAAAGTTGAGCGGATTGTAGGTAGCTTCTTCATCGGAATTTTCGTTCAGGAACAGGAAGAAATCTTTTACGACCTGCCCGTCGATTCTGCAAATGAAGTAATCGGGATAATACACTTCGTTGATGCCCGTTGCGAAGAACGCCGCTTGGTTTTTCTCTGCCGCGAACTTGGCGGGGTCGATAACGCGGTATTGCTCGCCGCTGTAAATCCAGTGAACATTCTCTTCGCCGATCATCATGCGCTTGAAGTTCTCTTCCTTGATCTTCTTGTTGAGGTGATCGATGGTGTAAGCGGCTTGTTCGTACATGTATTTGGGAATAACGGGGACGTACGAATATCCGCCCGCATGGTAAGTTCTGTTCTTTACGC
>CAMWUS010000124.1 GCA_947177495.1 uncultured Clostridia bacterium | reverse complement strand
CCAAAGACCCGAACCGAAAACGCTTCCCGGGAAATTCCCCCAATGCGCGCACAAGGGCGGTCAAGTCGTTTTCGCCGTCTTGATAAGAAGAAATGTCGATGCCCGTCAGCACGATTTCCCGCGCGGCGGTATTTTTCACCTCTTCGAGCACCGAGCCAAGCGAACGCGAACGCGTTCTGCCGCGCAAATAGGGAATGAGGCAGTAGGAACAAAAACGGTTGCAACCGTCCTGAATGCGCAAAAAGGCGCGCGTCTTTAAAGTTTTAGGGAACGGGAGTTCGCAGAACGCACGCTCCTGCTCGCGGTATTCGCCCGTCTTGTCGAGAAGCTGTAAAATTTTATCCTTGCGCCCCGTACCCCCCACAACGGTAACGCCCTCGCGGGAAAGGAAATCTTTTGGCGCATGTTCGGATGCACACCCGCAAACGAGCACGGGCGCGTTCGGGTTAAACGCCCTGAGCCGAGCCACCGCTTGACGGCTCTTGCGCTCCGCCTCCGCCGTGACCGCGCAGGTATTGAGGATATATAAATCCGCGGCGCAAGGGGTATCGGAGACTTCCCATCCCTGTTCGGAAAGTCCCTGCATCAACGAGGCGCTCTCCACCTCGTTCATTTTACACCCCAAAGTAAAAACAACAGCCTTCATTCTCTTTTCGCAAACTTTTCGCAAGCGAAAAGCTTTGCGAGCTACTCTCCTTGTTGGTTTCTCTTTGTTGCAGGAGCGCTGCACTCCATCTATCAAAAGTCACTAAGCCTCAGGTTTGTGGCAAATTGGGGGCGCTACTGCAAAAGCGTGGTTTTGCTCCGCGCAAGTTATTGTGACTTTAAGTTTGAAATACTTACCGCGAGGAGGGTTGCCCTCCGCTGCGGGACAGCATTTGTCGAACTCATTCGACTTTTGCAGGAAGGGTGAATGCGGGCGAAGTAAATGGTGCGCCCTTAAAGTTCGCCCGCAGAGGGAAATACTTGTCTGTTAGCGCAAAGCGCGTGCAGACGTGGTTTCCCGCAAATCACGGAAATTTCTTTGCACGTCAAGCAAAGAAATTTCGTGAACCTTTAATATCCCCATACCATTGCGTACCATTCGCCCTTATGGCGCAGGTCGCGCTCGACAAGTCCCGCACGCGAAAATGCGGCACGCACCTTTTCGATTCTGTCGGCGATAATACCGCTTAAAATGAGCGTGCCCGTCTTTTTCAAATACGACGGGATTTCGGGCGCAAGCAAGACAAGCACTTCCACCGTAATGTTGGCAAGCACGACGTCGCCCGTCAGCTTGGCCTGAGCAAGCAAGTTGGAATGCGCCACAGTCACCAAATCCCGCACGCCGTTTTTCTCGGCATTGTGTTCGGCGCTTTCCACCGCAATCGGGTCAATGTCCGTTAAGTAGCTTTCCTTAGCTCCCAACTTCGCCGCCGCAATTCCCAAAATGCCGCTGCCGCAACCGACGTCGATACACACGTCGCCCTCGTGTAAATGTTCCTGCAACAGCTCCAAGCACATGGAAGTCGTCTCATGCTCGCCCGTTCCGAACGCCATGTTGGAATCGAGCAATACGATCACCTCGCCCTTTTGCGGCGTATACCCGATCCACTCGGGCACGACTACGACGCGCTTCCCGATATGAATGGGGCGGAAATGTTTTTTCCAAACGTCGATCCAATCGTCGCCGTCGATTTCGCGCTTGGTCTCCTCCAAGCTCCCGAACGCAATCCCCGCGCCGAGCTCTTTCCGCTCGGCGATTTTTTGCATAATGCGTTTCGCTTTTTCCTCCGCCGTATCGGGTTCCAAAAAGCATTTCACGAGCACGTCGCTCTGCGCGGTAAGCCCGTCGTCCATGTAATCCCAATACACGGAAGAGTCGCGTTGCAGAGCAATCACGTCGTTCACGTCGCTCACGGTCACGCCGTGTGGAGTTTCTTCCCACATGACGTCGGCAACGAGCTCGCTCGCCTCGCTTGTCGTATGTACGGTCAATTCAACGTATTTCATACCGTCATTATAATTTTTTAAAAACGCTTTGTCAAGGGAAAGCACAACGGCACAAAAAAAGAGCGGACGTTTGCCCGCTCCTTAAATTATTTTTTCACGTTGTACGCGTCGGCGCCGTAAAGCGCGTTTAAATTATCGGAATATCTGCGCGCCTTGTCGAACTGCCGCGTTTCCACGCATTCGCCCGCCGACTGAATTTTTTTCTTTTGGTCTTTGGTGAGCCGCGTGGGAACTTCCACGAAAATGCGCAAATACAAATTCCCCGTTCCCTGCCGCGTTTTAATGCCCTTGCCGCGAATGGTAATGGTGGAACCGCTCTGCGTTCCCTCGGGAATGGTATGCTCGAACGTCGTGTTCAAATCGGGCACGCGGATCGTTCCGCCGAGCGCCGCCGTGTGGAAAGGTACGGGCAAATCCAAGTACAAATCCAAATTCTTGCGTTGGAAGAATTTATGCGGTTCTACGCGGAAAACCACGACCAAGTCGCCCGCTTCGCCGCCCGTGGGGCTCGCTTGACCAAAGCCGCGCTTGCGCATATAGGAATTGGTATCCGCGCCCGCGGGAATGGTGAGCGTAACTTTGGTTTGATTACGGGTATATCCTTTGCCTTTGCATTCGGGGCATTTGTCGGTTACCACCTTGCCCCTGCCGTTACAGTCGGGGCACACGCCTACGCGCACCGTTCTGCCGAACATCGTGTCCTGCGTGTAACGAATTTGTCCCGTGCCGCCGCATTTCGTACAAGCGGTGAACGCCGTACCGTTGCGCGCGCCCGTGCCGTGACAAAACGAGCAAGGTTCGTTTCTGTAATAGGAGACTTCTTTGTTACAGCCCTTCGCCGCGTCCATAAAGGAAAGGTTCATGGTAAGCTGAACGTCGTCGCCGCGCACGTCGCGCTGAACGGACGCCCCGCTGCCGTATCCTTGAAAGATGCTGTCGAAAATATCGCCGAAGCCCCCGAAGCCGCCCATGTTGTTAAAGCCACCGAAGCCGCCGAAACCGTTACCGCCCATGCCGCCCATACCCGGGTGCGCCTGTTCGTAATCGTACGCCGCGCGCTTTTGTTTATCCGACAGCACCTCGTTGGCTTCGTTGATTTCCTTGAATTTCTCCGCCGCGAGCTTGTCGTTGGGGTGAAGGTCGGGGTGGTACTCCTTTACCAGCTTTTTGTACGCCGCCTTGATGTCCTCATCCGTTGCGTCCTTGCTCACGCCGAGAATTTCGTAATAATTTTTTTTATCCGCCATTCGTCGTGCAATCCTTATTTCGAATTTGTTGTAAACTGCCGAGAAGCCGCGGGCGCGGCTTCTTTATATTCTCTTGAAAGAAGGCAAATTTTTTATGACTGATGGAACTCGGTATCTCCGTCCGTGCTGTCGCCGGGCTTCGCGCCGCCTGCCGCATACATCTTGGCAAAGATGGGCTGAACCTTGGCGGAGAGATCGTCGAACGCCGCCTTGTATTTGTCCTCGTCGTCCGCTTCCAAATCTTTCTTCGCGTCTTCCACGGCGGCTTTCAAGGTTGCCTTGTCATCGTCGGAAAGTTTATCCGCACTCTCTTTCATGGTCTGCTCTACGGAGAAGATAAGCCCGTCGAGCTTGTTGCGCGCTTCCACTTTGGACTTGCGCTTTTTGTCCTCCGCGGCGTATTGTTCCGCGTCCTTGACCGCCTTGTTGATTTCGTCTTCGGAAAGGTTGGTGGAAGAGGTGATCGTGATATCCGTGCTCTTGCCCGTGCCGAGGTCTTTCGCCTCTACGTGAACGATACCGTTCGCGTCCACGTCGAAGGTAACTTCGATTTGCGGAATGCCGCGGGGTGCGGGTGCAATGCCCGTGAGCATGAATCTGCCCATCGTCTTGTTGTCGCGGCAGAATTCGCGCTCGCCTTGCAAGATGTGGATTTCCACGCTCGTCTGATTGTCCGCCGCCGTGGAGAACACTTGGCTCTTCTTAACGGGAATGGTCGTGTTTCTGTCGATGAGACGGGTGAACACGTTGCCGAGCGTTTCGATACCCAAGGAAAGAGGCATAACGTCGAGCAGGAGCACGTCCTTAACCTCGCCCGTTAAAACGCCGCCTTGGATCGCCGCGCCGACCGCAACGCACTCGTCGGGGTTAATGCCCTTGAAGGGCTCTTTGCCCGTGATCTCTTTTACCTTAGCGATGACCGCGGGAACACGGGTGGAGCCGCCTACCATGATCACCTTGTCGATGTCGTTGTATTTCAGTCCTGCGTCCTTCATTGCAAGGCGCATAGGCTCTGCCGTCTTTTCTACGAGGTCGGCAATGAGCGCCTCGAATTTTTGACGGGTGATTTCGATTTCGAGGTGCGCAGGTCCCGCTTCCGTCATGGAAATGAAAGGCAGGGATACGGAAGTGGAGTTCATGCCGGAAAGCTCGATCTTCGCTTTCTCCGCCGCCTCTTTGAGTCTCTGCATCGCCATCTTGTCTTTGGAAAGGTCTACGCCGTGGCTCTTCTTGAACTCGTCCACCATGTAGTCCATCACGCGCTTATCGAAGTCGTCGCCGCCCAACATATTGTTACCGTTGGTTGCAAGCACTTCGAACACGCCGTCGGAAATTTCGAGAATGGAAACGTCGAACGTACCGCCGCCCAAGTCATAGATCATGACCTTGCTGTTTTCCTTGTCTTTATCAAGTCCGTAGGAAAGCGCCGCCGCCGTGGGCTCGTTGATGATACGAAGCACGTTGAGTCCCGCGATCTTGCCCGCGTCTTTGGTTGCCTGACGCTGAGCGTCGGTGAAGTATGCGGGGCAGGTGATAACGGCGTCTGTTACCTTGGAACCGAGATACGCTTCCGCGTCCGTTTTGAGTTTGCTCAAAACCATTGCGGAAATTTCTTGGGGCGAATACGCCTAGTCGTCGAATTTCACCTTATAATCGGAACCCATCTTCCGCTTAATGGAAATAACCGTTTTGTC
>CAMWUS010000123.1 GCA_947177495.1 uncultured Clostridia bacterium | reverse complement strand
GCTTACCGAATACCGCAGAAACGACGTGGGCTTCGTCTTTCAGTTTTACAACCTAATGCCCAACTTGACCGCGCTCGAAAACGTGGAAATCGCCGTGGAAATTTGCAAAAACGCGCTCGACCCCAAAACGGTGCTCGAACAAGTAGGGCTTTCGGAGCGGCTGAACAACTTCCCCGCACAGCTCTCGGGCGGCGAACAGCAACGCGTTTCCATTGCGCGCGCCGTGGCGAAAAACCCCAAACTGCTGCTGTGCGACGAGCCGACGGGCGCGCTCGACTACGTAACGGGCAAGCATATTTTAAAGCTGCTGCACGACATTTCGCGCGAGAAGAAAAAGCCCGTCATCATCGTAACGCACAACGCCGCGCTCAAAGAAATGGCGGACAAAGTCATTCACATTAAGAGCGGCTACATAGAGAGCATCGAGGTGAACGCTTCCCCCAAATCCATCGAGGAGATTGAGTGGTGAAAACGTATCTCAAAACGCTGCTACGCGTATTCAAAAAACATTTTACGCGGCTCCTTTCCGTCATTCTCATGGTGGTTATCAGCGTGGGCTTCGTAGGCGGTATCGGTTGCGTTGTCGATAAAATCAACGATTCCCTGACCGACTACTATGTTGCCCGCAACGTGAGCGACTTTATTTTTAAAAGCAAGGAAGCGAGCGGCTTTTCCGATGACGAGCTTTCCGCGCTCCGCACCCGCTACGGCGAAAACAATATAAACTTAGGTATGTCGCTCGACGCGACGCTTGCTATAAGCGGGGAAGATAGGCTTGTGCGACTGTACTTTTTCGACGGCGAGCAAACGGTGAACGTGCGCGAGCGCAAAGAGGTATGGGACGGCGAAACGCCTAAGTACGCCGCCGCAAGCGAGCAAGCCGACAACAAAATTCTCGAACTTCCCCTCGGCACGGAGATAGAGTTAAACTTCAAAACGCTGTTACAACAGCTTGCCGAGCAGAACGGGCAGGACGCCGACCCGCGCCTTAATATGCTCCCCGACAGCATGGTAACGCGCACCGTGACGGTGACCGAAACTACCCTTTCCCCGCTCACCTTTGCCTTAGACGGCGAACCGAGCTACCGCAACCCCGAGGACACGAAAATCCCCGACAATATTAACGACGTTAATAAATTGGATACCGTCGAAAATATCCTCTATCTCTCCTACGACGTCGTACCCGAAATCATGGGCATGGGAAAAATGCTCCCGCTCGGCGACGCTTATATTGCAATCGAAAACAGAAGCCTGTTCTCCTCGTTTTCCTCCGCTTACGAAAAATATATCAACGCGGAGACCTCTGCCTCGACGGGAAACTATAAAATACTCACGCTGTACGATAATTACAGCTTCCGCTCCCTGCATTCCTATGCCGACAAAGTGCGCGCGATTTGCTACGTGCTCATGGTGGCGTTCATGCTCGTTACCGCCCTCGTGGTGCTCTCTACCATGACGCGTCTTATCGAGGAAGAGCGCGCGCAAGTGGCTTGTTTGAGTACGCTCGGCTATCCCGCTTGGCGCATTATCTTCAAGTATATTCTCTTCGCCATGATCGGTTGCGGCATCGGCGGCGCGGGGGCATATTTTGTAGAAAAGGGCATTGCGCGGCTTTTGTATATCGTGTTCAATTATTCCTTCGTCATGCCGCCCATGGCAACGCGCGTCAACGGTTGGTTCTTCGTTCTCGTCTACTTCTTTATTACGGCGGGAACGCTGCTCGCAACCGCCTTAGCGGGCAGGAAAATGACCAAGGAAAAGCCGGCAGTTCTGCTTCGTCCCAAGGCGCCCAAGATAGGCAAAAAAGTATTTTTGGAACGCATTCCTTTTATTTGGAATATGCTCTCGTTTAAATACAAGTCCACCAGGCGCAACGTGCTCAGGTACATGAACCGATTTTTAATGACGGTGATTGCCGTAGCCGTTTCCACTGCGCTCGTTATGGCGGGACTTGCGCTGTTGGATTTGTGTCTGTTCCACGGGTTCGATTCCCCCACCATTATGGCGGTCGCCGTCGTCGTGGTCGTATTTGCGGGGCTGTTGACCGCGGTCGTCGTGTACACGCTTACGAATATCAACATCAGCGAACGCAACCGCGAGCTTGCCACGCTCATGGTGCTCGGCTATTTCGATAAGGAAGTGGCGGGCTATATCTACCGCGAAATTTATATCGACACCGCCGTGGGAATTGCGTTCGGTTACCCTTGCTCGGCGCTGTTCATTTGGGCGGTATTCGGCGCAATCGGAATGGGCACGCTCGGCGGCGTTTCGTGGTTCGTGTGGTTACTTGCACCCTTCGTCGTTTTGGCATTTACCGCCGTCGTGACCTTGCTCCTGCGCCGAAAAATCGTAAAGATAGACATGAACGAATCACTCAAAGCAATAGAATAACAAAAAGCTCTCGGTTTCCGAGAGCTTTTTTTATAGTGTAGGCAAAAGGCAAGCGCTTACGGCAAACGCACCTCTCGTTTTGCGGTTTCATATAATGGACTATTTGGAGGTTATATGAATCCTTTTCTCGAAAAGCCCATTTGTCTATTCAACGCATTCGAAAACTGGAAACAGCTATACCCGAAGCCGTACAACAAGCACGAAGTGCATCCGTACACCAAAACGCGTATCATATTGATGAACGGTACCGAGTTCGAAGCGAATTGGTTCTCCCACCAGCTTTCCCGCCACACGGAGAATAACGACCTGCGCAGAGAGCTCGCCCTAACCCGCGCACTCGAAAAGCAACAGCAAATTAAAATATCACTGCTAAAGCCATGCAACGAGTCCGCTTTGGAGCACACCATTTCCTACGAACAGCTCGCCGTAGACCTGACGGCGGAGCTTGCAAAGCGCACGGGCGACTGCTACGTAAAAAAAGCGTTGGATTTTGCTTTGCTCGAAGATTTCGACCACCTCTACCGCTATGCCGATTTGTTGCAACTGACGAGCTCCATTCGCGCGGAACGGCTTGTGGGTAGGTACACGGAAATCATGCCCGCACGCCCCACCATTTCCCACCACCGCTATCCCGTTGACAACGTGCGAAGAGCAATCAACTCCAAGACCGCCGATAAATTCACCGTGCTTTCCACCATGATCATCACCGCCGCCGAACAGCAGACGATGAACTATTACATGAACATCGCCAACCTTGCCCCCAACGACATGGCGCGCAGGCTGTACCAAGAGATTGCGCTCGTGGAGGAAGAGCACGTGACGCAGTACGAAGACCTGATGGACGCGAACGCTACGTGGCTCGAAATGCTGTTGTGGCACGAATACACGGAGTGCTATTTATATTGGTCGTGCATGATGACGGAAACGAACGACTATATCAAATCGCTATGGGAGCAAAACCTCGCAATCGAAATCGCGCACCTGCACAAGGCGGCGGAGCTCTTGCAAAAGTACGAGCATAAGGAATGGCAGGAAGTCATTCCCGACGGCGAGTTTCCCGCCCCCCTTTCCCTGCACGAAAACGTGGAATACGTGCGCAATATTTTGGGCACGACCGTACAATTTACCTCCGTGCTCGAAGATTACGAAAAGGTAGACAAACTTCCCGAGGACGCAGACTTCTTCCGCTATCAGAAAAAGATAAATCCTATGGTAGAAATCGTCCCCTCGCACAACGTAATAGAAACGCACATTCGCCGTTTCGGGAAAGACTACCGCTACGAAATTGCACCAACCCCCGTAGAGGAACTGCGTTGCCGCACGCGGGACAATACCACCGTCGGCAGAACCCCCGGCGCTGCGGACAGCACGAATTTCTATTGCAACAGAGAATAGCAAGAGCGGAAGCCCAAGGCTTCCGCTCTTATCTTTTACAAATTCACCCGCTCGAACCGTCGCATGGAAAGCACGCAGGAGATTACCGTACAAGCAAGATACACGACAAGTCCCACGCAGAAGAACACGGCTTTTATTCCAATATTTGCGGGGTCGGGCACGGTGAGCGCATCGGAATAGACGGGCGCGGTAAACCGCAACGCGCACAGGAGCGCAATCACGCAGAACTGCGCAATCGCCGCAATCATAAACGGCACACCCACGCGTTCGGGCTTTTGAAAATACAGCGGGAAGAAGATGATATTAAACAGCCCCAACAGCACGCAACCGTGCCCGAGAAGCGCAAGGTTTGCGCACGAACCCGCCATATTCGTCTGCATTTCGGGCGGCAATAACACTTGCTTCAAGCAAATTGCAAGTCCCGAAAGCAGTACAAGCGCAATTTGAAAGCATACGCAAAACACAATGCGGGCAAGCGCTACGTCCCGCTTTTTTACGGGCATACTGCATGTGTAGGCGAAATCGCCGTTCTCCCGCGCCGTAAGGCAAACGAAAAACACCGCCAGTCCCGAAAAGAAATAGGCAACCTCGTACGGATAGTTGGGGATAAACACGAAGAACGCAAACGCCAAAAAGATGAAGCAAGTCGGGTGCAAGCAGAGCGCCCATTCCTTTTTTAACAGCTTCCCTATCATACTTCCCCCTCCGTTTGCCTTGCCGCACATTCCAAGTGAATGATAATTTCGTCAAGCGTGGGTGCGCGGAACTGCGCTTCCCCCGCAAAGTCCTCTTTCACCAATCCCTCGTAGCCGTCCTTTACGGGCTTCAGCCCGATTGCGCCCGCTCCCGCCTCTACTGCTACAAAGTGCGCCAAACGGTACCTTTGCATGAGCGCGAAAAGCGAACCGTTCGCGAGCACTTCGCCGTGCGAGAGAAACACGATATCGTCGGCAATGCGCGTGAGGTCGGAAGTGATGTGCGTGGAAAAGAGCACCGAAACGCCCTCTTCCTTTACGAGCGATAGCACGGTATCGCAAAACTCCTCGCGAGAGAGCGGATCGAGCCCGCTCGTCGGCTCGTCCAAAATGAGTAGCCGTGCTCCGTGCGAGAGCGCAAGCGCAAGCGATAGCTTTACTTTCATGCCCTCGGAAAGCTCGGTTATCTTTTTGCTTTTGAGC
>CAMWUS010000122.1 GCA_947177495.1 uncultured Clostridia bacterium | reverse complement strand
TAATCGGACATTCCGCGTAACCCGCAAAATCCATAGCCACCCCCGCAAAATGATAAGAATTTATAGATATTTGATAAAAATAAGTATATACGGATAAATTCTGATATGTTATCATTATAAACGCTAACATTTAAAATGTCAATAAGGCGGTACTAAAAAATGAAAACAACGTTGGTAATTATGGCGGCAGGCATGGGCAGTCGCTTCGGGGGGCTGAAACAAGCGGAACCCATTACGAGCGACGGAAAAGCCATTCTCGATTTTTCCGTGTACGACGCAAAAAAAGCGGGGTTCGACAAAGCGGTGTTCATCATCCGCAAGGATATGGAAGAGGATTTTAAAACGCTTGTGGGCAACCGCATTGCAAAGACGATCGACGTGGAATACGTGTTCCAAGATACTTCCGTTTTGCCTGAGGGCAGGAAGAAACCGTTCGGGACGGGGCACGCGATCCTCTGCTGTAAGAACGTCGTGCACGAGCCCTTTGCCATTATCAATGCGGACGACTATTACGGAAGCAACGCGTTCTACGAAATGCACGACCACCTGACGAAAGCCAAAAAAGGCGAATACGCCATGACCGCGTACCTTTTGAGCAACACGCTCAGCAAGAACGGAACGGTCTCCCGCGGCATCTGCGAGACGGAAAACGGGTACCTCAAAAAGGTGACCGAGATGACGAAAATCGCGGCGGACGGCACGGCGGAACAGGACGGACAAACCATTCAACTCGCGCCCGATACGCCCGTTTCCATGAACCTTTGGGGCTTGACGCCCGACATCTTCGACGTGCTCGAAGAGGAATACCAAAAGTTCCTCAAAACGGCGAATCTTATGAAAGACGAATTCTTTATCCCGAGCGTGATTTCGACGGCGCTTGCCACAAACAAGGCGACGGTGCGCGTTTACAAGAATCACGACAAGTGGTACGGCATTACCTACCGCGAAGACTTGCAGGAGATAAAAGAAGCAATCGGAGGATATATCCATGACGGAATGTACAAAAACTTATAAGGCAGTTGCGGAGCGCTTTTGCCTCGACGGCGAAATTACCGATATCCGCCCCTACGGAGAAGGACACATCAACCTCACCCTGCTTGTGACTACCGATAAAAAACGGTATATCATGCAGAAGATGAACACGCGGGTATTCCCCGACCCCGACGCGCTGATGAACAACATTTGCGGCGTGACCGAGCACTTGCGCGCACGCGGGGTGGAGACGCTCGAAGTCATTCCCACCAAAGAGGGCGCGCCCTATTTGAACGGCGACGAGAAATACCGTACTTACGCCTTTATCGAAAACACCGTGACCTACCAACAGGTACCCGACAAGCAGACGTTTGAAAACTCGGGCAAGGCGTTCGGCGAATTCCAAAACTATCTTGCTGAGTTCGACGCTTCCCGTTTGAGCGAAATCATTCCCCGCTTCCACGATACGCCCAAGCGGTTTAACGATTTTTGCGCCGCGCTCGAAGCGGATAAATTCGACCGCGCGAAATTGTGCCGTGAAGAAACGCAGTTTATTCTTTCCCATAAGGATACCTACGGCAAAATCATCGACGGCTTGAAAGACGGCTCTATCCCCCTTCGCGTGACGCATAACGATACCAAGCTGAACAATATCCTGATGGACGCCAAAACCAACAGGGCGCGCGCGGTCATCGATTTGGATACCATCATGCCCGGCTCCATGCTGTACGACTTCGGCGATTCCATTCGCTTCGGCGCGTCCACCGCGCCCGAGGACGAAAAGGATTTAAGCAAGGTGCACTTCTCGCTTGAACTGTTCGCGGCTTACGCAAATGGATTCTGCGGCGCGGTAAAGGACAGCATTACGAAGCGCGAAGCGGAGCTTCTCCCCTACTCCGCGTACCTCATGACGATAGAATGCGGAATGCGCTTCTTGACCGACTATTTGGACGGCAACGTGTATTTTGCGACCAAATACGAAGAACACAACCTCGTGCGTTGCCGCACGCAGCTCTCGCTCGCAAAGCAAATGGAAGAGCACTTTGGCGATATGAGCAAACTCGTCGAAACCGCCCTTGCGAAATAAGATAAGATGATAAGCCCGCCGTGCTTTCACGCACGGCGGGCTATTTTTATTTCCTCTTGCAGAAATAATAAATTGAAAGTTATCTATAAGTATTTTAACTATTGACATTCGATAAATTATAAGTTACAATCATTACAAGAGGGCCAATTGCGGGCTGAAAAACTTAATAAAAGAAAGATGCGCGGTAAAACTGATTTACTTGTTTATATTCCCTCTATAAAATCCCAGTGAAAAAAGCTAAAAAAGCGTCTATATTACAAATCACCTAGAAGGAGGTATCTGCCCATGTAATATTAATTTAGAATGAATGTATCCCCTTAACAAATTTTTGAAAAATTCAAGGAGAAAATTTATGAAAAAACAAATTATTTGCATTGCAATAAGTCTTGGCTTACTTTTTTCGTGTGGGTACAGCAAAACAGCTACTGCTGCAGCTTCGGAAACCGTTGACGTGAAAGAAGAAATTCTTGATACCAAAGAAGAAATGAAAGTCAATCAGGTAGGTGATTATACAAAGAATTGCACCAATATAGACGGTGTTTTGTATGAAGCGCATAATGAGGTCGAGAAAGAAGATTTTGATAAAGAAACTCTCTTACATAAAATTAAGAATAGTGATACCGACGATATAAGTGTACAATTTGAATTAAAAGATAAATTTTACGAATCGCAAACCTATAGGGAGCTAATAAGCCAACAGGATAATTATGCCGACCCGTATGATTTTCTTCAAGACTTAAGAGATGCCTGCAACAATTTCTATAGGGCTCAAATAAGCGAAATGGCACAGGATAATCTCTTTTCGCATAATGACTATTATTCGTGCTTTTATGATGTTTCAGATTTCGTATTTAATAGTAAGGACCCCTATAAAGCGATAAAAAGTTTTACTAGATTTAGTAAAATTGAAAATGTCGTTGTTAGTGAAAAACATGAAGCTGTTTCTACGGGATGGTTTGGTTCGTTTTATGGTGAAACAGTAGAAACAATAAATGCCAGTAAATGTATAACAAAGGATTCACGTCTTTTAACTGGTGCCGGAATAAAAGTAGGCGTTTCTGAAAAAGATATGAAAGATGTTAAAGTAAATTGTTCCAATCATAGTAACTTTACACTTGACCCCGATTTAGGTTCTGGAAGCAATAACTGTGAGAAGCATAGTCATTTCGTAATGTCTGCGATAACTAGTATGGCACCCGATGTGGAAATCTATGGCAGCAACAACGATAATAGAGGGATAAATTGGCTTATTCGGCAAAATGTTTCCGTTATAAATTGTAGTTGGACATATCTGATTACCGGAGGTGAATATTGTAGTTTAGAAAAACATTTTGATACCTTGGCATTAGATAATTATATCGTATTCGTTTTTGCGGCTGGGAATTACGATAAGGAAGAAAAGCCTGACTATAAGTTGGGTTGCCCTACTTCAGCTTATAATGTGATTACTGTAGGAGCAACAGATAACAATGGAAAAGATATAGCCAGCTACTCTTGTTATGAAACAACAGCTAATGTGGGTAAACCTAACTTGGTTGCCAATGGTTCTCCTCATTTACTCGGTTCAGGGGTGGAGAATAAGTTACATAATGTTTGGGGTACAAGCGCAGCCGCTCCTTTAGTCACGGGCGCCGTAGTGCTATTGCAAGACTGCGGATTCGGATTGGGTGTGTGTGTAGCGTCTGCACTATTAGCCGCCTCTGCAAACATGAACAAAATAACGAATCCGGGCGGAACTGCTATTGGGGGATTTGACAGTAAAGCTGGCGCGGGAATGCTTGACGTTGATAGATTGATTTATGATTCGCACCAAGTTCCTTTTTCCGTTTTCAGTGTCCCTTCGAATAAAATTGTAACGGAGTTTGGTGTTTGGCTATACGCCGGATTGCCATTAAAGGTTTGTGCGTCTTGGTATGCACAACCGCTTAAGGGAAATTTTCGCGTTACGGATTATGATTTGCGCCTTTTGGATTCTGCGGGGAAAATAGTAGCCGTGTCTTCTTCAGCTTATAATAATCAAGAATTGCTTACGTTTACTCCTGCTTTTGAAGGCTCATATAAGATACAATTGTATATGTACTCTTCGTCTTTAGATGATATTGCCGATTACGGATCTATAGCTTATTCTTTTGATTTCGACACTTATGAAAGTTAAAAAGGAGACTATCATGAAAAGAATTATAGCGAGTATCTGTTTGGTTTTATCTATCGTTTTCACAATGGCGGCTTGTGCGGAATATACGCCGCAACAAGAAGACTTCGAACTTACCGTAACGCTTAATAAAACGGATTTCATGCAAGGAGAAACAATTGAATACACCGTTAAGCTGACGAGGAAGAACGGTCCTCCGTTCAAATACAAAAGCAGTTCAACACTATGTAGCGATTATTTTGAACCTGTCGGAACACATGAAGAACCTATTTTTACTGCTAATACCGATATTGTCACACACAGGATTTCAAGAAAGTACAAGTACGAAAAAAACAGTGCAATTTACACAACCTACTACGAACCGGGAGAGTATTTGTTTGCAATCCGTTTCCGCATTAGGGGGCTGCAGTATGATTTTGAACAAGTGATTACGATTAAAGCCGAATAGCACAAGTAAGAGCGGGAGAAATCTTGCTCTTTCTTTTGTTCTTTTACCCACAATATAAATACAGAAACGCGCTTGCCGTAATGCAAGCAGCCGTTTTTTATTGAAATGCTTTTAGAATTGTGATAGAATAGAAAAGGGAATTATATGAAAACCTTTATAAAACCGAATTGGACAAATTGCAACTTAAACGTATCGGCAACGCTTGCCGAATTTTTGGGTGCGCCGAATAAAAATGCGACTTTGCCGATTTTGAAAAGCGAGCTTGCAAAAGGCTATAAAAACGTTGTGTTTATTTGCTTCGACGGGCTTGGAT
>CAMWUS010000121.1 GCA_947177495.1 uncultured Clostridia bacterium | reverse complement strand
CTCCGTCCGAATGTTCCGTATCGTCCGTCGTTTGTACTTCTTGCGTATCTTCGGTATCTTTGGGTTCTTCCGTGCCCTCTTCCCCCTTAGGCGGACGGGGCGGATAGTTCGCACCCAAAATGTTTATTTTGGAATAGTAAGGTTTTTCCTTTTTATCTCCGCTTAAAAATTGCGTGATGGCGCACGGGTCGCCCGTTTTACTGCCGAAAATCGCGCCCTCTTTGCGATAGTTGAAATAGAGCAGCGCGGCAATTCCGCCAAAGCCGAACACGATCATGAGAATGGAGAACACGAGTGACCAAGGCACGCCGCCGCCCGACAAAATGTAGGATGGGTCGCGCAAGGGCTCCATCACCGAACGGACGATGCCGTACCAAGCGAAATAGCCGAAGGTCCCCAAGCCGTTGGGTTTTTTGCTGAACTTCCACATGAGCGTGAAAAGTAGCGCCCAACCGATGAGGTTGAAGAGCATTTCGTAGAAAAAGAACGCATAGTGCCAAACGGCGTTCGGGTCGGAAAAGGAACCGATGCCGTAGGTGAAGTGGTCGGGGCTGACGGGAACGGCAAACGGGAACCACTGCTGCGAGGGGTTTGTAACCACGTTTCCGTAAACTTCTTTATTGAAGAAATTCCCCCATCTGCCCAGCACCTGCGCAATGAGAATGTTGACGACAACACAATCCGCCGCCCGCAGGAAATTTACCTTTTTCATTTTACAAACGGCAAAGCCCGCGCCAACGCCGCCGATGACGCCGCCGATGACGGACAGCCCGCCCTGACGGATACTCTCGAAGCTGAACCAATCGCGAATGGGCATACCGTCGGTAATGCAATAGAAGAGACGGGTGCAGATAAGCGCGGACGGAATACAGATGAGAAAGAGCGTAAATACAAAGTCCGACGACATATTTCTGCGCTTCATTAAGAGCCCCGATAAGAAGGTGGCAAGAAGCATACCCGTTATAATACACAGCGCGTAGTACATAATTTGGAAGTTACCCAAATAGATGCCCCGTTCGTCCGCGCCGATCCATGCAAGTAAATTTAAACTCATTTTCGCTTCCTTTCGTAGAATAAGCCGATTTTATCAATCTCTATTATACCCTCTCCCATATAAAAAGTCAACCGCAAGCGGTTGACCGAAAAGAAAATTTCACGTAAATATAATTTTTCCGAGAGAGAAACGCCAAAATACGACTTTTTTCAGCAAATCCCGAGCGACTTGATTGTACTAAGCAACGGAAGCGCTACAAAGAGCAAGGCGTAATTGACAAGGCTGTTCCAAATTTGCCCCAAGATAAAGAAGCGAATGACAAAGTAAATCCCGAAGGAAAATTCCCCGCCGAACACCTCTTCCACCGCCTGCCGCACATTTTGCGGGAAATACAGGGGCAAACCGAGATAGTACATTCCCGTCGTGTTGATTCCCACGGAGCAAACGGCAAAAGTCAAAACGCAAATGATTGCAAGTTTAATGTAGAGCGCCTTTTTCCCCTTTCCGATACGCACGTTGACGACCGCACCTGCAAG
This sequence comes from uncultured Clostridia bacterium, assembly GCA_947177495.1. GTDB lineage: Bacteria > Bacillota > Clostridia > Christensenellales > Borkfalkiaceae > Gallimonas. Next base: position 3,510 of record CAMWUS010000121.1, on the reverse strand, counting down.
TAACGCCATTGTCGCACAGGAGAGTGCCACCCACCAATAATAGGGAAAGCCCGCGCCGTTATACAAGTACCCCAACCCGTCGCCGAGGAACACGGCGCCGAAGCCGAGCAAGGGACCTGCAAGCATTCCCGCGAGCACGGACGAAAACACCGTGAGCGAGTACTGCACCGAAGCGAACTTTATCTCGAACATATTCGTCACGATACACAGCGCCGCAACCAAACCCGTATATGCAATTTTTCCCGCAACGGACTTGGAAGCAAGCAAATCGGAAAACACGAGCTTTTCCCAAAACCGCGGCGTCTTTTGTACGCATTTAGACATGAAAAAAACCTCCCTAAGAGAGGTCCGCAAAAAAATACGGTTGCAACGCAATCGGAGCGGACGCGCCGCGGCACCGCAGGGAATTTCCCTTTCGTTTGCGAACAACGTCCCGTTTCGCAACACTTAACGCACCTTGGCTACTCTTCCACACTATTATATCGCGGGGCGCCCAAAAAGGCAACCGTTTTAGCGTGTTGTTTACATATTTTCCGCACTGCGGGCGATACTGTTTTTATGTTACTTGTAACCATTCGCACGGCTATTATCTTTATCGTGCTGCTCATTATCATGCGGCTGATGGGAAAACGGCAAATCGGGGAAATGCAACCCTTCGAGCTTGTGATTACCCTGCTCATCTCCGAGCTTGCCTGCATTCCCATGGCGGACGCGTCTATCCCCCTGCTTTACGGGATCGTCGCCGTCGTCACCATATTTGTATTGCACGAAATTATGACCTTGCTCGACCTCAAATTAAAGCCCCTCAAAAGCTTTATCAGCGGCAAGCCGAGCGTGGTGATCAACAAAAACGGCATCGACGACTATCAGTTAAAGCGCAACAATTTGGACATTTCCGACCTCATCGAATCGCTCCGCACGGCGGGTTACTTTTCCCTCGACAGCATCGATTACGCGCTGTACGAGGCGAACGGCACCTTCTCCGCCCTGCCCAAACAGGACTACGAGCAAATGCAAACTTCCCTGCCCATCGTGATTATCGACAACGGCAGTTACGACGAAAAGAACTTGGAAGTTTTGGGACTGAGCTGTGAGTTTTTCGACGGCATTCTTGAAGAGCAAGGCGTGAAGAACGTAAAAAAGGTTTTGGTGCTCACCGCCGACGGTACGGGGAAATTATACTTGCAAGTAAAAAACGAGAAATTCCGCACCCTTAAAGTGGAATATCCGGGAGGAAAGGTATGGTAAAATCGCTTATCAGCATCGCCGTCACCATTGCGCTTTTAGCGGGGCTTGCCCTCTTCGAAGGGCTGTACGTAAACAATCAATTCGAGCACTTCGGGGAAGAACTCGAAACGCTCGTTGCCAAAGTGGAAGAAGAGACGGCGAACACGCAGGACGCAAAGGCAGTGCAAACCTCTTGGGAAAACCGCAAGGAAAAGCTGCATATTTGGATTCCGCACAACTATATTTCCAACATCGACGACTATATGTCGGAAACGGTGCGGCTGATCGGAGAAAAGGAATATTCCCTCGCGCTCGCAAAGCTCGAAATACTCACCCACCTCACGGAGTGCTTGCCCGATACCTTCCGCGCAAAACTCGAAAACATTATGTAAAAAAAGCGCCCGCAGGCGCTTTTTAATTATTTCAAAAACTTGCCGTACACTTCCGACACGGACGTGAAGTAAGCAAAGGTGCCCGTATAGGGACGGATGATGCGTTGCAATTCCGCGATATGGCGTTTGCGGATAATGCAGATGAGAACGCTCTTCCCCTCGCGCGTGTACATTCCCTCTGCGGAAATTCTCGTAACGCCGTGGTGAAGCTTGGTCATGATCTCTTCCGCAATAATGTCGGGCTCGTTGGTAACGATTTCGAATTTGTACGCCGTTTTGAAACCCTGCATGATTGCGTCGCAAGTCTTGCTGTTTACAAACAGCGAAACGAGCGCCAACAAAACGGGATCGAGTTTTGCGGTAAAGCCCATGCCCTGATTGTATACGAAGAAGGAAGCAACGACTACGCTTGCATCGAACAGGGACGTAAGCATACTCACGCTCAAATTGCGGTACTTTTTATTGACGAGAGAAGCAATGATCGTCGTTCCGCCCGAAGTCCCGCAGCTGCGAAGCATAATGGCGAGCGCGATGCCGGAAAAGATACCCCCCGCGACTGCGGCAAGCAGTCCGTAGGTGGGCACGTACTGAATTGCGTCAATGCCGGGTATGTAATCGCACACGATAAGCAATCCCGAACTGAGCAAAATGGAACAGGTAGACGTAATCGCTTCTTTCTTCCCGAGGCAGAAAAACGCAATAAAGAACAGCGGTACGTTTAAGATCGCCAAAAAGATACCCGAGTTCCAAGCCGTAGCGTATTCGAGCAAAACGGCGATACCGCTTGTGCCGCCCGGTGCGAAATGGTTGGGCGTAACGAACATGTAAATGCCGAACGCACGGATAATGCCCGATACGAGCACGGGAAGCACGTCCGTACGCATACTCGTCCCTAACCGTTTCCAAAAGTTTTTTGTTGCTTCTTTCATCTAATAAATACCTCTTCTATTTATATGCGTATTGTTTGACAAACATCATTACATATTCTGTGTGCCGCGTTTTCCCTTTTTAAGCTTCTTTACCGAAGTGCGGTGCTCTTCGCCCGCAAACAGCCGTACTAAGTTTTTGCGGTGCGCGAACCAAGTAAGGAAGTTAAGCGCAAGCAGTAGCATAAGGGTTGCAATAACCCAACCGTTACCGAGCATATTTTCGTAGCGCACGAAGAAGACTGCCCCTTGCCAAAGCGAGAACCCCGTAACGCCCAACAGCGAGCCCATGGAGCCCCATTCGGTTACGATGATATAACTCAAAATAAACAGGTACGCCCCTAAGCCGATGAGCGCGAACCAACCGTTTTCGGTGGAGAGCGCAAACCAGAACAACCCGAACGTGGAAGCGATACCCTTTCCGCCGCGGAACTTCATGGTAACGGGATAGATATGCCCGATGATGACGAACACGCCGCAGAAGTAGCGGGTGAAATCGGAAACAACGAACTCCGTACCCGCGAAGTAATAGTTGCGGAAAATCAACCAGCTGACAAGCGCGGGAACGCCGCCCTTGCATACGTCGAGCACGAAATTCAAAAGCCCCACTTTTAAGCCGAATTCACGGCTCATATTCATGGTGCCGGGGTTTCCGCTGCCGAGCTTATGTACGTCCTTGTGGTGGAATTTTGCAATGATAACGGCGAAATTAAAACAGCCGACAAAGTAGCAAATCACCGCCATAACGGGAAGATAATACCAAAAATCGGAAAAGGCGAGTTCTTTCATGACTCCTCCTTGTTGGTGCGCACTTCGATGCGAATGGGCGTACCCGAAAAATCGTACGCGCCGCGAATGACGTTTTCCAAATAGCGCTTGTAGGAAAAGTGCATCAGCGTTTCGTCGTTTACGCGAAGTACAAACAGAGGCGGGAGCTTGGACACCTGCGTGGCAAAATACAGCTT
>CAMWUS010000120.1 GCA_947177495.1 uncultured Clostridia bacterium | reverse complement strand
CACCGTTCTGCCTTCCATGAGCTTATCCATACCTCTCTGTACGATCTCTTCCGTGCGGGTATCGATACTGCTCGTCGCTTCGTCCAAAATCATGACGGGCGGGTTTGCAACGGCAACGCGGGCAATGGAAAGAAGCTGCCGCTGTCCCTGCGAAAGGTTTGCGCCGCCCTGATGGAGAACGGTTTGATAGCCGTCGGGCATACGCGTGATAAAGTCGTCGGCGCCCGCAAGCTTCGCCGCGGCGATACATTCTTCGTCCGTCGCCTCCAAGTTCCCGTAACGGATATTTTCCATTACCGTGCCTGTGAACAGGTTGGTATCCTGCAACACCATGCCGAGCGACTTTCTCAGCGACGATTTTTTGATTTTGTTGATATTGATGCCGTCGTAACGAATTTTGCCGTCGGCGATATCGTAAAAGCGCGTTAACAGGTTGGTGATCGTCGTCTTGCCCGCACCCGTCGCTCCGACGAATGCGATTTTCTGCCCCGGCTTTGCGTAGAGCGAAATATCGTGCAATACGATTTTGTCTTCGGTATAGCCGAAGTCCACCTCTTCCATGATGATGTCGCCCGTCAGTTTGGTATAGGTGACAGACCCGTCGGACGTATGCGGGTGTTTCCAAGCCCACATACCCGTGCGCACGGGGCTTTCCTTAATTTCCCCGTTCTCCTCCGTAGCGTGAACGAGCGTTACGTAGCCGTCGTCCGTTTCGGGCTTTTCGTCGATGAGATTAAACACGCGCTGTGCGCCCGCAAAGCCCATAATGACGGAGTTGACCTGCTGTGAAACTTGGTTGATATTGTTGAAGAACTGCCGCGTCGTCTGCAAGAATGCGACGAGGAGCGCGATACCCACCGCCGTGCCTTTCGCATTGTAGAAGACGGAACCGGAAAGGCTTACATTATCCACCCGTTGGAGAATGAATATGGCACCGACAAGCGTGATAACGACGTACATGACGTGACCGATATTTCCCAAAATGGGCATGAGCATATTCGCATAACGGTTTGCACGGTTGGTTTGGTCAAAGAGATGATTGTTTACTTTATCGAAATCGGCTTTTGCCTCTTCCTCGTGGCAGAAGGATTTTACCACCTTTTGCCCGTTCATCATTTCTTCCATGAAGCCTTCCGTCGCCGCAACAGCACGCTGTTGCCCGATGAAATACTTGCCCGCGCCACCGCCTACGATTTTAGTCACGAACAGCACGAAGAAGATACCGCCGAGAATGATGAGGGTAAGCCAAACGCTGTAATAGAGCATGATAATAAACAGCGTTGTGACCATGATCGCCGAAGTGAGCGCCTGCGGAAGGCTCTCCGCAACCATTTGGCGAAGCGTATCGATATCGTTGGTGTAATAGCTCATGATATCGCCGTGGCTGTGCGTATCGAAATAGCGAATGGGCAAATCCTGCATGCCGTTGAACATTCTCTCACGCATTTTGCTGAGATACCCCTGCGTAACGATTGCCATGAGTTGCTTGTTGACACCGCCCGAAATGAGCGAGAGCACGTACAGCCCGATGAGAATGAGCATGGGATAGGTGATTGTCGTCCACGCCGCAGACCAGTCCTGCCCTGCCTCGACTGCGTCTTTGAGAGCGCCGAACACCGTTTGCATAAAGAGCGAAGGCAGAGAGCTGACGACCGCGTTGAACACAATGCAGGCAAGCGCAATCGAGAGCATTTTGGGATAATAATGGAACACCGACTTAATGACGCGCTTTAAAATCCCCTTTTGTATAGGCGGGCGATGCCGCAAAGAAGCATTACTCTTCATCGCTCTTCCCTCCCTTGTTCTGCGAATGGTACACTTCCGAATAAATCGCGTTGCTCTTCAAAAGCTCTGCGTGCGTACCTACCGCGTTGATTTTTCCGCCGTCCATTACGATAATGCGGTCGGCGTCCTCTACCGAAGAGGTGCGTTGCGCAATGATGATTTTGGTCGTTGCGGGGAGATATTCCTTTAACCCCTTGCGAATCAGCGCATCCGTTTTGGTATCGACCGCGCTCGTCGAGTCGTCCAAAATAAGAACCTTGGGTTTTTTGAGCAGCGCGCGCGCAATACAAAGGCGTTGCTTTTGTCCGCCCGATACGTTGGTGCCCCCCTGCTCGATATGCGTATCGTACCCGTCGGGGAAGCTCCTCACGAACTCGTCTGCCTGCGCAAGACGGCAAGCTTCCACGATTTCCTCATCCGTCGCATTCTGATCGCCCCAACGGAGGTTCTCTTTGATCGTGCCCGAGAAGAGCATGTTTTTCTGCAACACGACCGAAACTTGAGTGCGCAGCGAAGTAATATCGTATTCGCGCACGTCCTTTCCGCCCACCTTCACCGAGCCTTCGCTCACGTCGTACAGGCGGGAAATAAGATTGACGAGCGAGGTTTTGCTCGACCCCGTTCCGCCGATAATACCTATCGTTTCGCCCGATTTGATATGCAAATCGATGTCTTCGAGCACGTTGCGCTCGGCATTAGCAGAATACTTAAAGGATACGTCGTCGAAGTCGATACTTCCGTCATCAACTTCGTATACGGGGTTCTCGGGGTTGTGAAGCGTGCTCTCTTCCTGCAACACCTCGTCGATACGGCGCGCACTTTCAAGCGACATGGTAATCATGACGAATACCATGGAAATCATCATGAGCGACATGAGGATCTGCATTCCGTATACGACAAGCTGGGAAATTTCCCAAGTGATATCCGTCCCGTTTTTAATTCCGAAATAGCACCCGACGAACATTACCGAGGAAAGCACGCCGTAGAAAAAGAACTGCATGACGGGGTTGTTCCACGCGAGCAAACGCTCCGCCTTGGTAAAGTCGACGCAAAGCGAATCGGACGCCTTGTCGAATTTCTGCTTTTCGTAATTTTCGCGCACGTAAGATTTTACGACGCGCATCCCCTTCACATTCTCCTGCACCGACTCGTTAAGATTATCGTACTTTTTAAAGACGCGACGGAAAAGCGGCATCGCCTTTTTCATGATGACAAACAAAATTACCGAGAGGAACGGAATGACCGCTATGAAAATCCATGCAAGCGGACCGCCGATGACGAATGCCATGACGACGGAGAAAACGAGCATGACAGGGCAACGGAACGCCATACGCACGATCATCATGTAGGAAAACTGTACGTTAGTCACGTCCGTCGTCATACGGGTAACGAGCGACGAAGTAGAGAACTTGTCGATATTCTCGAAAGAAAACTCCTGTACTTTATAGAAGAGGTCTTTCCTGAGATTCTTCGCAAAGCCCGCCGACGCTTTAGCGCAGAAAGCGCCCGCAAGCGCACCGAAAGCAAGCGACAAAATCGACATAGCAAGCAGAATAATCGCGTACTGCCCGATTCCGAGTTCTTTGATATTGTTACTCCAAGCCCACATGGCAACGTCGCGCTCAACCGCTTTACCGAGCCAAACGATAACGAGCGGGATCAAGCATTCGAGGATGACTTCCAATATAACGAACAACGGCGACATGATTGACGCAAGCTTATATTCTCTGATAGATTTGGCAAGCCGTTTTAACAAAAAATCATCTCCTTTTTTAGTAGTAACTATAAAATCGCAATTGTAAATATCTTAGCACGAAATAAAAAAAATGTCAACCAATCAACGGTATGAAACTACGCATTTCACACGCTTTTCGTTTTTCTTTTTTTGCCCTACTCTTAATTCATATGTGGGAAAATTTTTAATAAAAAAGCGGGAGCATACTGTTCCCACTTTTATTATATAATGTTAAATTGAAATTTAGCGTTCCATTAACCAATGGGTATCGGTTTCACCATACTTATGAAAACCGACTCTCTCATACAAAAAGCGAGCGGGGTTTTCTTGATAAGTTTTTAAGTAAAACCTTTTATTTGGATGTTCAGAAATTGTGTCTTTTAAAATTTTGGTGCCCAGTCCGTGATTTTGGTACTCGGGCAATATCGCAAACATTCCGATGAGGCAATCGCCATTTTCCTCTTGAATAAATGTGAAAAGCCCAACGTCCTGTCCTTCGACTTGAATAATCTTCATGTCGGAAAGATTTTCACACATTTCTTTTTTCGTAAACTCTATCTGCTTATCTTCGTCCCAGCCATATATTTTTTCAATATACCATCTGAAACATTTTTCTTTGAGCTCCAAGATAAAATCCAAATCCGTTTCTTTGCACTTCCGAAAATTGTAATCCATAACCGTACTCCGTCAAATTACTGTTTACAGCAGAATGATTATATCATATTCTTTTTGTCTTTGCAATAACTTGACAGTTATTGATTTTGGAGCTGCTGCCCCACCTTCGGTGGCACGCCCCACTTTATAATTGGTTAACCTTGGGTGGCACGAGCCGCAGGCGAAGTAGCCCGCAGGGTGAAGTAGCGGATTTGAACCGCCGACCTCTTATTTGCCCCAAAAAAAGATTGCTTTGCTTTTTATCACAAACTATATAATTACCCAATCTTTTTTCGGGGACCCCGTAAATTTAAGGACGAGGCGCTGACGGTTCATACCCAACCAAACTGCAAAATAAAAACGAACGCACAAGGCGTTCGTTTTTATTTTGGAGCTGCTGCCCCGTTGCTTGCAACGGCACAAGCGCGAAGCGCGCAGTAGCGGATGTAATCCGCGAAGCACGAAAAAAGCTTTCCCGAATGGGAAAGCTTTTGGAGCTGCTGAGCGGATTTGAACCGCCGACCTCGTCCTTACCAAGGACGTGCTCTACCTGCTGAGCCACAGCAGCATGATTTACTCAATTAGTATAGTAAAATCCCTTGCCGAAGTCAAGCAATATCGAGTGGATTTTAAAATTTTTCCGCGCTTTTTTTGTGAAAATCGTCAAATGGAAATAAAACCGCAAGCGGGGAATATACTAATAGGAAATGAAACGCATTCTTTTTACGGGCGGAGGCAGTGCGGGACACGTGGTGCCGAATCTCGCCGTTATGAACGAGCTGAAATACACGCACCGCATTTCTTATATGGGCACGGGCGGAATCGAACTCACGCTGATAGGCAACTGCGGCTACCCCTTTTTTCGGGTGGATTGCCCCAAACTCGTGCGC
>CAMWUS010000119.1 GCA_947177495.1 uncultured Clostridia bacterium | reverse complement strand
TTGAAATACATAGCGGCTACGAGGTAAAGAAGTTAGATATTTTCGAGGGCGTGGAAGCGTACAGCGTAGACTCCACCCCTGCCGACTGCGTACGCATTGCTGCGCTCGGCTTGAAGAGAAAATTCGACCTCGTTCTTTCGGGAATAAACTGCGGTCCTAACCTTGGCGGAGATATTCAGTATTCAGGCACGGTAGGCGCTTGCTTCGAAGCGGCGAAATGCGGAATAAAATCGATTGCCATTTCCGCCTCTTTTACGTCGTTTGACAATGCAGTGAAAAATCTTGACAGAGTGTTCGAAGAAATACAATCGCGCAAGATGCTCAACTATACCGACGTGCTTAACGTGAACTTCCCCGAAGTAGGCGACGAAATTTTGATTACAGGCATAGGCGACGCGATTTACAGCGACGATTTCGAGTTCCTGCCCGACGGCACGGTAGTGCCCCAACTCGTATGCCTTTACAAGAACACGTGCAATCTTGATATTGACACCGACGCAGTGATGACGGGACATATTTCCATCTCCCCCATTTGCGTTGATTTGACCAACTATGCCGCGCGCGATATGATCAAAAAGAAAGTCGGCTAACCTAACCCGCAAAAAAGCCTTCCCTTAGCGGAAGGCTTTTTTATATAGAAAAACAGCTTCCCTTTCGGAAAGCTGTTTTTTGTTTTGATGTTGTTACTGCGAATTACGCTTCAACGGTAATCGAAGCAACTCTAACCTGTGCAGTAAGCTCAGCAATTACAAACTCGTTGCAAGCTGCCGCAAAAGTTACGGTAACGTTTACACCGTCTTGCGCAACGGTAACGCCTTCGACCGTACCGATGGATTTCACAAGTGCCGAAGCATAAGACTCACTACCGCACACGAATACGATTTTGGTCATTCCCGTGCATTCAACTTTAACGGAGCTGCCCTTGTAGAAACGAGCGGGATTACCATAATCGCCTACATTCGACGTGCTGGACGCCTTCTCGTTGGTCAACTTAATCCCGTTAGCTTCCCAAACTTGAATGCTCGTATTAAATGTGGTACGATTAGCATCCTTGTCTGCAAAGGAAAGTTCACCCCCCCCCGTGCTAACTACGGGTGCTTTAGCTGCCTTTACGGTAACGGTAACCGTCTTGGAAGAGCTTTCTTTACCGCAGGTTACGGTTACGGTAAGCGTGAACGTACCATCTTCTTCGGGAAGCTTCGCAATTTTAAGTACGCCGTTTTCAAGCGTTGCGAGCGTGGTTTCGCCAAGCTCATAAGCAAACTTCACACCTTCGATGGGACCGTTTTCAGAAAGCGGCATATCGCCTGCCTTTTCAATCTCAAGCGTTGCATCAATCTTGTCGGCTACGTCCTTAACCTTATCTTTGTCCGTCTTGTTAATGGGCTTTTCGAAGGTTACAACGAATTCCGATACGCCTCTATTCGCCTCCTTGTCGCCAGAAATCTTGTCAACCTTGTTTTCGCTAACCGTTTTATAGGTACCCGAAGTTCCAAGATAATAGCTGTTTCCGTTTACTTCCCAAGTGAAGGTTTTCAAAGAGTAATCATATTTCCATGCGGCGTCAGGGTTAGCCTCAGGCTTAAGTTTAAAGTTGATATAAGTACCGCTTGCTTCAATCTCAATGTAATTGTCGCCTGCTTTGAGCGTATATCCGTTCTCTACTTCTGCAACGACTACGTCGATAGCATCGTAATACCAATCCGTAGTTGCGCCATAGAAGCCATCCATACCACCCGTGAAATACAACGTCTTTTTAAGCTTCTTCTGGTCAATCATAAGCTTGAACGTACCGGTTTCAACGGGGTCAACCTTAACGATTTTAATGGTGTATTCCTTGGTAGTGGTAGCTTCGCCGTAAGTGAACGTTGCAACAAGTACAACCGTTCTCTCGGTCGTGGTGGAAGGTACGATTTCGAGCTTGTCGCCCTTCGTCGAAAGCTTAACGCCCTCAACCGCTTCGCCCTTCAAAGCATAGCTGATTGCTGCGCCGGGATACTGCTCAACCTCTGTTTGCAAGTTGATGCTCTCGGCAGTTTGTTTTGCAATTTCGAGGTCGAACTTAACTTTCTCTACAACGTCGTTCGGCGACATCTTCACCGAGTGGATGGTGTGGTAGGTCTTCGTGGTGTAATCGCCACAGGTATAAGTAATTTCAACGGTTGCGATATCTTCGTTGCCTACCGTAACGATTAACTTACCGTTCTCATATTTAACGGTGGGAGCGTCACGAAGAACCTTGTAGGTGATTGTAGCGCCGTCTACCTCGGTAGGAACGGTAATCTCTTTGTCAGCAACGATGGTATAGGTCGATTTGCCGGCATAGGTTACGCCCTTGCCTTCAAATGCATTTTGAACCGCTTCGATTGCCTTCGCCGTTTTGGTGCAATCGTCTTTTACAACGCTTGCCGCGCCCTCTTCCTTCTTAACGTCGTCAGCTTTCAAAGGAATGATTTGATAGCCATCGTAGTTGCCGAGAATACCGGAAACGCTTACAACGTCGCCCACTTTGATGGTGCCGTGCAAAGCAATGAGAGCATTCCAAGTATCATCTTTGTCGCCCGTAATATAAACGCCTTCCATATATTTGGAAACGCCTACGGCAACTTCTACTCCGCCCTTTTCAAGCGTGAACAGCGTGCCCGTTTTGCCTGCCTCGGGCACCGACTTCGCCATCGACTTTACCGTCCACTTATCAAGAGAAACGAGCGTGGAGGTGTGATACAAAGCTGCGGGGCTCTTAGCCAAGATGTCATCGTCGATCGCGTAAACGTGGTCGGTGATGGTGATTGCGGGTTTATCGTCAACGACTAACTCACCGCCTGCGTTGGTTTCGATAAGACCGTTGTAGTTGGTGTTGGTGGTGTTGGTTACCGTTACATGAACGCCGGGTTTCAGCTTAGCGCCGTCTGCCTTGGAAGCCTTTACACGATAGAGATAGTAACCTGCGCAGAAGTCGTCGTCGACCATGTACAGCGTTACGTTCTCGTACTGGTCGGCATAAGCCGTACCGATTGCAACTACGTAACCGGACATCTTGATGGAAACGCCCGTGTTGTAGTACCAGTAGTCAACTTCTTCCAAATGATCGCGCTCGAACGAAACGGTCATTCTGTAGTTGGTGGTTTGCGTTTTCTCGCCATAAGTAAAGGTTGCGTAAATTTTAACTTCGGGGTTCAAGGAAGACTGCGTTACTTCGCACTTCTTGCCGTCTTCGCTGATCTTAATGTATTCCCCTTCTTTAATGTAGTTCCCGTCTGCGTCTTTCCCTGCGAACCAAGCAATCGTTGCCGTCTTGCCGTTGATGGTGGTTTCGGTTTCAAGATCGAAATCCGCGAATACGGTCGATTGAGCCTGCTTGAACTTGTACTTCGATACGAAGTAGGAAACGTCCAAAGCCGCTACGGTTACGTTGAACTCTTTCGAGTCTTTCCCGCAGGTCACTTTCAGCGTCACGTTCGTCTGCGTATCGCCGAGGTTGACTTTTGCGAGCCAATCTTCGGTGCGTTTTTCAACGACGATTGCCGAACTGTCCGAAGACCAGGTTACTTCCTTCTCGTTAACCGTGTAGGGAAGCACGAAGTCTGCGTCCACAAGCGCGCCGTTCTCTTTCAGGATGTAGTTCTCCAAAACATTGCCCGAAGAGCAAGCCACGATGCCGAACAAGCTTAAGGCAAGCGTGAGAACGGATAAAAGAGTTATCCAAAACTTCTTCATTGTTGTATTTCTCCCATTTTAAATTATTTTTTTTGAATGTCGTTAACGCTGACGATCGTCCAAATATTTTCGGACTTATCGAACTTATACGCGTTTGCATGGAACTTACTGCCAACGGAAAGATTCGTTGTGTACCCCTCTGCCACATTTACTTTAAACGTGAATTCGGTGGCATCCGCATAGGAATCTTTCTGGCACTTCCGCGCCGTGCCCTCGATCGTCATTACCGTGCCCTCTACGCTGACGGAAGTTACGGTAACGTCGGAATAAAGGGTTGCACTGTTGTTCAAGGTGTAAGAAACGCTCGAATCAAATGTCCAATAGTATTCGCTCTGTACCACGTGCGTATTGGCAGGAGACGGGTATAACGGCATAAACTCGATGCCCGAAACCTGATATGAGCTATTGTACTTCTGCATGTCGCCTACGATTTGGTACAAGTGCCCCAATTTCATCGTTGACGCCGCCGACGAGTTGTAACCCGCATAAACGTCAAGCTTATACGTTTTGCCCGTTTCCTTATCGTACTGTTCGGCAACGAACATATACGTGCCCGACTGGGAAATCGTAACCGATTTCAAATATGCGGTAAACCGAACTTTGGAACCTGCTTCAAGCTCCTCGTTATAGAATGCCGGCGGATTTTCGCTGATTTCCTGTACCGTGGCATCAATGGGCGCGGTGCTGTATAACGGATCTTCCAAATCGGAATACAGGCGGAGTTTAATCGAACGCGCAAAGTCGTTTGCCTTTTTAAAAGTGCTGTAATAAGGATATGCGTTCGTATTGATGGCCGTATTTTCCGAATAGCCGTTTTCGACGATTTCCAAGTTCAGGCACTTAAAGTCGTCGTAGTCCGCCGTCTTATACCACACGTAACCTAAATAGCGGGTTCCGTAGCTGTCCTTAGACGCAGGAGTGGTTGTTGCTTCCAATACAATTTCCGTTGCCGATTCAAGCTGCTGCTTGGTGAACAACGACGCCGACTTGCCCCACTTTTCCACTTTACCCGTAGATTCGGGGGTGTTGATGCTGTAATAACGGATATTTACCGTACTGCCCAAATCGGGGTCGGCAACGTCCAAACGGAAAAGCGTCGTGTCGCCGTCGGTATACGAAGCGACTTTGGCAGAACCTATGCCGTCGGTATAAAAATTCTTACCGGCATAATCCTTATCCAATTTGAGCGTTTTGGTAACCTCGTCGTAATACTTGGTATTGTCGGCGATCTCTTTATCTTTTTCGCCGCAACCCGCCAAGCATACGATAGAGCAACACGCAATAATGATAAACGCACTGATTTTGCGTAAGATGTTTTTCATTAAGATTTTCCGCCGCAGTTCTTATATGCATCGTTCAAAGCTACGTCTGCTTTCTTCTCGCCGCGCATTACATAATATAATACGTTACCTACATGCGTACGAGCCGTAGA
>CAMWUS010000118.1 GCA_947177495.1 uncultured Clostridia bacterium | reverse complement strand
CAGGCGAACATACCATTCGTTTGGATCTCAACGGCTACTTTAAGTGGAAGAACGCAAGCGAGGAAAAGGGCAATATCGTTACGAGCGTTTCGTACGAATTCGAGATTTCCAAGCAACAGCTTGCATTGCCTACACTGAGCAACTTCGCGTTCACGGGACTTTCCTACGGCGACGCGGCGGCACTCCAAGAGTTGGGCGTGTTGAGCGGCTTCGACAGTACGAAGATGTCGCTCACTAAAATCAAGACGTTGCGCAACGCCGATACCTACACGGTAACCATTGCCATTAAAGACGAGTACGTTGACAACTATGAGTTTGCGCAAAGCAACGGTACCGTAACGTTACCGCTTGCGGCGCTCCTCGACGGCGAAACGGATGATTTGGCGACTGTAACGCCTACCTCGAGCACGACGCTCGACTACACGTTAACCATTCACCGCGCTAAGCTTGCTTCCCCTAAGGCACCCAACTGCCCGAACATCACGTATCTCGAAGACGGCACGCCTATGTACGTGTTGCCCGCAGAGTATACGGACAACGGCGCAGAAGTGGTATTCGGTCGCATGGTTTACGACAGTGCGGCGAGCCAGACTGCATTGGCAGACGGTTCGGAAATCGAGAAGAACAAGGATTATTGGTACGTATTCAGCATTGGCGGAAAGGATGCGAATAACTTCGAGTTCGACGGCGGAAGCATCGACAAGAACGGAATTGCATCGTCCACGCGCGATTACAGTTATGCAATCCCGCTTTCGGGTGCAGCAGCATTCTTCCAGAACGTAATGACGTTCTTGAAGAGCTGGTGGTGGATATTATTGATCGCCCTTGCGCTGCTACTGCTTATCTTGATAATCGTAATAGCGGTTAAGCGTAAAAAGAAGAAGCAAATTCTTATCGAAGAACAGCGCAAACGCGAATTCGAGGAAGAGCGCATTCGTCAGGAACAGCTCGAAGAACAACGCAGAGCGGACGCAGAAGCGAAAGAAGAGCGGAAGCGCGAAGAAGAGCGCCGCCGCGAAGAGGAGCGCAAAGAAGAGAAACGCATGGAACGCGAGGAGCGTATGGCGGAATTGCGTTCGCAGCAGATGATGCAACATATGATGCCTCAGATGCCTCCTCAGATGATGCAGCAACCTCAAATTCAGCAGCAACCTCAGATGCCTCAAATGCCGCAAATGCCCATGATGCCTCAGATGATGATGCCGCAAATGATGCAACAATTCGGCGGCGGAGACAGTGCGGCAGACGAATATCAGACGAGCGAAGCAATCCGCATTGCGGAAGAGCGCACGCGTGCGGCGGAGGATAGAGCAAGACTTGCAGAGGAGAGAATTGCGAGAATTGCGCAGGAGGCACAGAACCAAGCGGTTTCGCCTGCATATCCGCAAATGCCTATGTTGCCGAACGGTATGCCCATGAACGGTATGTACCCCGGTATGCAACCGCAAATGCCTATGCAACCGATGATGCCGCAGATGCCTATGGTGCAGCAACCGCTCCCACAGACAGCGCCCACGCGGGACACGACGGTGAAAATCACGGAAAACGCGGCTAACATGTTGGGTGAAGCAATCGTATCGTCTCTTACTCACATGATTTTGGGCAACAATAACTCAAACGCACAGCAACAGGCACCGCAAGCGGCTCCTGCGGCACAGGCACAACAGCCGGCAATGTCCGTGCAAATCAACATGCCGCCTACCGCACAGCCTGCACAGCAACCTACGGTAACGGCACAGCCCGCACAGCAGTCTGCACCGCAATCTGAAAACCAGCCTGCACAGCAGCCCGCAGAAAGCGGCAACAATTCCGATATCCCTCGCAGAAGATTGCGTTTATAAGGTAGAAGGGAAGAATCGGAAAAAGTAAGTTCGTTCGGGGCATTGCGATTACTCGCAATGCCCCGACTTTTTTTAGTGTCCGCAAAAGAGTAGTTCTCAAAACCCGCTTTAATTTATTTGCGTTCCTGCGCCGAATATGGTATACTTATGAAGTGTGCGGTCTCGCAGAACGGAGGAACGGAAATGCTTCAAGTAAATAACGTAAGTCTGCAATACGGCAGTAAGAAGCTGTTTGAAGAAGTCAACCTGAAATTTACCAAGGGAAATTGCTACGGGATCATCGGCGCGAACGGCGCGGGCAAGTCCACCTTTTTAAAGGTATTGTCGGGCGAAATCGAGCCGAACAAAGGGGACGTTACGTTAGATAAAAACGAGCGTATGTCCGTTTTGGCGCAAAACCAAAATAAATACGACTTTGAAACGGTGCTCCGTACCGTCATGCTCGGGCACAAACGCCTTGTGGAGATCATGGACGAAAAGGACGCGCTCTATATGCACGCCGATTTTACCGAGGAGGACGGTATTCGCGCCTCCGAGTTGGAGAGTGAATTTGCCGAGCTCGGCGGTTGGGAAGCGGAGAGCGAAGCGCAGACGTTACTCAACGAGCTGGATATTCCTACCGAAAACCATTACAAGCTCATGTCGGAGCTCGATGCCAAACAAAAGGTGCGCGTATTGCTTGCGCAGGCGCTCTTCGGCAATCCCGACGTACTCCTTTTGGACGAGCCTACCAACAACCTAGACTTAAAGACGGTGCGTTGGTTGGAAAACTACTTGCTCGATTTTGAAAACACGATCATCATCGTATCGCATAACCGCCACTTCCTCAATAAGGTGTGCACGCATATTTGCGACGTAGATTTCGGAAAAATCAATCTCTTTTTGGGGAACTACGACTTTTGGTATCAAACTTCGCAGTTGCTTGCGCGCCAACAGAAGGACGCCAACAAGAAAGCCGAGCAGCGCGCGCAGGAACTCAAAGACTTCATTGCACGCTTTGCGGCGAACGCTTCCAAATCGCGGCAGGCTACTTCGCGCAAAAAGGAACTCGAACGGCTGACCATTTCCGATTTCAAACCTTCTCTCCGCAAATATCCGTTTATCGATTTCAAGTCCGAACGGGAAATCGGAAACGATATTCTCACCGTAGAGGGGCTTACTAAGAAAGGCTATTTCGAAAACGTGACTTTTACGGTACAGAAAGGGGAGAAAATCGGCATTTTGTCGGATAAGTCCATTTCCGTAACCATGCTTTACGACGTCATTACGGGCAAGGCGCAGGCGGACGCGGGAACAATCAAGTGGGGCAAGACGATTGCCTATTCCTACTTCCCGCAGAACAATAACGAGTATTTCGAAAAATGCAGTCTCAATCTCGTGCAATGGCTTTCGCAGTATTCCAAAGACCATTACGAGGAGTATTTGCGCGGATGGCTCGGGAGAATGCTGTTCTCGGGCGAAGAGGCGCTCAAAGAGGCGAAGGTGCTTTCGGGCGGCGAGCGCGTGCGCTGTATGCTTGCCAAAATGATGTTAGAGGGGGGGAATTTCCTCATCTTCGACGAGCCGACCAACCACTTAGACCTCGAATCGATTACCTCGCTCAACAACGGGCTTACGGCGTTCCGCGGCTGTATGTTGCTTACCTCGCACGACCAAGAGCTTATGAACACCGTTTGCAACCGTATCATCGTTATCAACGGCACGAAGGTATTCGATAAGACGGTAACTTTCGACGAATACGCCGAGATGGGAGAATAAGCGCGTAGTGCGTATAAATACAAGAAAAAATACAAAAAATTTTACGACTGTGCGTTCATTTTGTTGACAAAGTCGGGAATATTTGGTAGAATTAGCGTTGCCTGAAATTTTGGGTAACGCTTTTTTATACCCAAAATGTTTTATACACGATAGTTTTGGGGATAAAAACTCAAAGGGCTCCCGCAAAAAGACGAAGTATTTTTGTGGGAATAACATTGCTTCTTTCAGCCGTTTACGGCTTAGAGAATATTCCGAAAATAAGACAAGGAGGAACAGAATGCCTACAATCAACCAGCTCATTAAGAAAGGCAGAGAGCGCGAGGCTTTCAAATCGAAGAGCCCCATTCTCGACAGATGCCCGCAGAAGCGCGGCGTGTGCCTTTCCGTGACGACGACTTCCCCGAAGAAGCCTAACT
Source organism: uncultured Clostridia bacterium (assembly GCA_947177495.1). Classification (GTDB taxonomy): domain Bacteria; phylum Bacillota; class Clostridia; order Christensenellales; family Borkfalkiaceae; genus Gallimonas. The sequence continues at coordinate 1,190 of CAMWUS010000118.1, read as the reverse complement.
CGGCACTTCGGAAAATCGCAAGAGTGCGTTTGACGAATAAGCAGGAAGGTACCGTGTACATTCCCGGCGAAGGTCATAACTTGCAAGAGCACAGCTCCGTACTCATTCGCGGCGGAAGAGTTAAGGATCTGCCCGGTGTGCGTTACCACGTTGTTCGCGGTGCGCTCGATACGGCAGGCGTCGCCAAGCGTAAACAGGCACGCAGCAAGTACGGCGCAAAACGCCCTAAGTAATCTTGCGCAAAAGTTCTTTTTAAAAATATTTCCGCGAGGAGGGTTGCCCTCCGCTGCGGGACACAAGTTGCCGAACGCTTTCGGCTTCTTGCGGGGAGATAGAAGAGTTTAGCGCTCCTATTCCTAAGATTGAAAGAACAAAGTCAGTAGCTCACGAAATTTTTTCGCAGAAAAAATTTGTGAATTCAGTCCCACCTACTTATTTCGGAATATTGCCCCGATAAAGTAGGCAGTATTCCCTGCAACGGCAGGGGAGAAGGTTCGCCGGACAAGCATTCTAGTAATGTTTTCGCGGCGATAGCCGTACTACGGGCGGCTTAAAAGCCCTCGCGGATGTTATCCGCAAAAAAAATTTTGAAAGGAGAATACTCAAATGCCCAGAAGAGGGAAAGTTCCCAAGAGAGACGTTCTTCCCGATCCCACCTACGGGAGCAAGGTCGTCACCAAGCTGATCAACCAAATCATGCTTGACGGCGAGAAGAGCGTTGCGCAGAAGATCGTTTACGACGCTTTTGCGAAAATGGGAGAAAAAATGAACATGGACCCCATGGAAATTTTCAAGCAGGCGCTTGCAAATATCACCCCCATGGTAGAGGTCAAGGCAAGACGTGTCGGCGGTGCGAACTATCAGGTTCCCGTCGAAATCCGTCCCGAGCGCCGTCAGACGCTTGCGATTCGTTGGCTCGTTATCAACACGAGAAAGCGCAGTGAGCGCGAAATGAGCAACAAGCTTGCAGCCGAGCTCATGGACGCTTACAACAACACGGGCGGCTCTGTTAAGAAAAAGGAGGACACGCACAGAATGGCGGAAGCGAACAAGGCGTTCGCGCACTTCCGTTTCTGAGCTGTATAACTTATGGCAAGAGAATACGATTTAGCACATACGAGAAACTTCGGAATCATGGCGCACATCGACGCCGGAAAGACGACGACGACCGAGCGTATCCTGTTCTATAC
>CAMWUS010000117.1 GCA_947177495.1 uncultured Clostridia bacterium | reverse complement strand
GGGTGGGGTTATCAAAATATAAGGAGTTTCAAATATGGAAAAGGCAATACCTCTCGGAATAAGCATTATATATTTTAACGACAAAAGCAAAAACATTTATGCCCAACTGCCGCCCGATAAAGAGCAAGCAAAAAAGCTGTCAAAGCGTATCTATAAAAACGCTATGACAGCCATTACCATAGAGCAATCCGTCAATATTACAATAAATCAAAACAAAAAATAGATTTGGAAAACAATTGAGTTCCTTTTTAATATATGATATAATTTATATGATACAAAGGAGGCTATATGTTTACAATCGAAGATTTCAAAAATGGATTGAAAAACCTTTTTTCGGATTTTGAATTTAAAGAAAGTTCAGAAAATAATACAATATCTTTAATTAAAACTATTACTGAATATAACGATACAATTAGTGAAATTGATGAAGTTGCAACATATGGATTTAGTCTTGACCTTTCTGAAATAGATTTAATGTTATCAGAATTTACCGCAGATTACAAATTTGTAAACAATTTTTTCTATTCAACAAATTCAATTGAGGCAATGGTTGAATATCAAGGTCGCTCGCGTATATTTATGTATAGAGAAAATACTCGCGAAAAATATAACGCATCTTTTCTTGATTATAATATAAACATAGGAAACGCATCGCAAAAATTTATCCTTGCGTTTATTTGCGCGTGTGCTGACCAAAATTTTCAAAGTAAAAGATTACGAATAAGATTTTATGACATGGAAAAAATCGGGTGTTTCGAAGATTTGTGCCAATCTATTCGCTTGCTTACAGTAACAATGAATAAAAGTAATTTGGATATTCCGTTCCCCAAAATTAAATCTGCTTTTCAGTCTTATCTTTTCAATTTAGCTTATAATTATGACATAGGTTTAGCTCTTTCCAATGAAAACGAAACTGATAGATTAATGCGGCATAGGGCACGTCGTGAAGGACAATTGTTCCCTTATAAGGCTTATAATACCGAATTAGTAAAATATTATAATCAAGGCTTATCTTCTGACGCTCCGTTTGCTCAATATCTTGCATACTATCATATTGCTGAATTTTTCTTCCAATCCATTTCAGAGCAAGATGTTTTTCAAGAAATTGAAAGCTACATAACAAGTCCCTCATTTTCGCCTTATAGCAAAAACAGCATTAAAGATTTTTATAAAAAAATTAAAAAGAAAATTCAATCTCAAAAAGACAATGATGTGTGGGACGAAAAGAATGCGTTGCTTTTATGTTTAAAACAATACATTCCAGATATTGGCAAGTTAAAACAAACAATATCGAATTTAGATACTTCTGCAATAAATTATTATAGTACAACTGATGTTCCTTTTGCAGATGAGGGAAAAGCAATTAATTTCACGTTGACAGCAGAAGAAGTATATCCCGTTTTGCGCAATAGAGTTTATTCAGTGCGTAATGCAATTGTTCACAGCAAAGAAGGGGAAAAATTGAGATATGAACCGTTTATTCACGATAAAGAGTTAGCAAAAGAAATTCCTCTTATTAGAGCCATAGCAGAAGAAATAATTATTAATTCTGCAAAGCCTTTAAAATTCGACAATTAAAAAAGATAAATATTTATATTAAATCGCCGCCCGATAAAGAGCAAGCAAAAGAGCTGTCAAAGCGTATCTATAAAAACGCTATGACAGCTCTTGCAAGCCGTGAGCCGTCAACTCCGCACGACTGACCGATAGTCCGACAGCGGCAAGTCAACGCCGCAATAATAGTCCCGTCGGTTTACCTTGTATATTTCTATGTTCTTTTTAGCGGCAAAGCGGTGCACCAAAATCTCCAAATCCGAACTATTTACTTGTCCCAAGTAAGTGGTTCGGATTTGCTTTATCGCTAATAATGTGCTATACTGATATCACTCTTTGTTAGTATATTCATACGATAAGGAAACTTTTATGAACGAAAAACCTGACAATCTTACTTTTGCCCACGTGTGCACTATGATTATCATGATAACCTTATGCGCAGTTTGTATAAGTATTTCTGTGGGTACGGCAAAAAGTAAATATAGGTACACTCATGGAAATTACGTAAAAGAATATGCCACGATTGTGCGGTACGAATTGACTAATGGAAGGTACGACTTCGATAAAAGTTATACTACGTTTTATGAATACGAAGCGGACGGAGGGGTGTATTACGGTTATTGGCAAAGGTTAATATACGATGAGGAAGATGCAAAAGCGCAAGTGGGAAAGAAAGTGCCGATATACGTCGACCATACTGCGAAGCACCATACCAAAAGTTTAGAGTTTTCAACAACTCAGATATGGATTGCCGCCGCAGTAGCTTTTGTGAGTTTTTTGCTTTTTATCAATTCATTCGTACGAGAAACGATATTTATAATTCGTTGGAAAAAATACAAAAAAGCAATTAAATCGGAAAATAAGGGATAGTATAAACGATATTGTAAAAATAAATAGTACATAAAAAAGCCGATAGCGCAATCGCACTATCGGCTTTGCCGTTGTTTCAGATATTCGTAGCAACTTAAACGCTTATTTCTTTCGTCTTATCCATTTGATAAGATAAACCGCCAAAGGAATTGCGAAGGGGAAATGGATGGTGAATACGATTACTATGGCAACTATTACTAAGTCTTTCCAAACTACCAAAGATGCAATCAAAAAAGCAAACGCGATAAAAAAGAATACCACCCAAAGGCGAAGCAGTATAGTAACCGGTTTTTGTTTATAAAACTCTAGTTCGATTCCGTAGGTGGAATCGACCTTATAGATGTCTTTCGTAAACGGTTCGCATACGGTTACGAAGTTCCCGTCAATCTTAATTTTTACACTTTCAAGTCCTTTCAGATATTTAAATTCGTTTACGTCAAATAAGTAGTCGGTCGTAAAAACTTTATCTTCTCCGTCGTCGTTATAGGCAAGGATAAGGGCATACCGTATGCGCGTATTCGCGCTCTTACTGAAACTTGCGGATTTATAATCTACGATTTTTGCAGTGGATTCTTTTCCGTATTTTTTCGTTCTGTTCTCTCTTACCCATCGATAGATTTGCCTGCCGCCCATAACGAGTGCCGTTATCCCGAACCCCATGAATGCCAAAATAAAAACGATTGAACCGATGATTCCTGCGCCGATCATGCCAATCCCGTGTTCAATCAGCCCGCTGATGGTTATCACGATTAGGGCGATGCCGATTGCCGTAAAAATACTGCCCACAATCAGCATCAATGCAATGGGTCCCACGCTGTAATTACGCTTTTTAATCTCTTTGCTCATATCAACTTGCCTTGTCTTTTAAAATTCTCTTTCAATATTATAGCGACTACAAAAGAATTTTTCAAGCTTATTCCATAACAAAAACTATTTTGCTGTATAACGGCGTATATGGGCGGCGATAAATTTAAAAAAGTTTCTTTCACCGCCTATTAGATTGTTGCGTTAATGGCTATGGGGTGATATAATAACCGCATGAAAAGAATTTTAACGATGCAGGACTTGTCTTGCGTAGGGCAGTGTTCCCTGACTGTGGCGTTGCCGATTCTTTCGGCATACGGCGTCGAAGCCTGCGTTCTGCCCACGGCAATACTTTCCAACCATACCATGTTCAAAAGTTGGAGTTATCTCGACTTGACGGATGAAATGCCAAATATTTTCCGTGAATGGAAAAACAACGGCTTTCAATTCGATGCGTTCCTTTTGGGCTACCTCGGGAAAGAGCCGCTTATGGAAATTGCCGAAAAGTGCTTCGATGAGTTTTCGGCAGAGGGCGCGAAAGTTATTATAGATCCTGTGTTTGGCGATAACGGCAAGTTGTACGGCGGGTTCGATATGAATTACGTTGCGGCAATGCGCAAACTTTTAAAGCGCGCCGATATTATTCTGCCCAACGTAACCGAAGCTTGTTTCCTTACGGGGATAGAGTATCGGGGAAATTACGACGGTGATTTCGTTTGCAAATTAGAAAACGAACTTAAAAAAATAACCGACGCACAAATTATTATCACGGGTGTGGAAGTCGCAGGACGCATAGGCGAGCTTATCGGCGGAAGCGAGCGCGGTGAAATCTTGTGGCACGAATTGTTGCCCATTAAAAAACACGGCACGGGCGATATATTCGCTTCCGTATTTACGGCAAATTATTTGCAAGGCAAAGGACTGCATACCTCGTGCGAGATTGCGGCAAAGTTTGTTGCCGATTGCATCAGAAAAACGGATAAAGACCATTTTTATGGCGTGAATTTCGAAAAGATTTTAAACGCCCGTAATGATTAACCATCATTAGACTTGTATATACTTTACGCGAAGCGTTGCAAAAGAGGATAGAGTTTTCTACATGGAATACTTGGCAATTATCGTAATAACTTTTATATCCGGCGTTGTCGGCACGGGCATGGGCGGCGCAATCGGCGCAGTCATGAAAAGGGACTCAAAAAAAATCGTAAGCCTGTTGCTTTCGTTTGCGGCAGGCATCATGCTTGCCGTCGTCTGCTTCGATTTGATGAGCGAGCCCATTGACATGATGCGCGCGGGGGAAGTTCCGCAATATACGCCCATTATCGTTGTTGTTGCAGTAATTGCAGGATATGCAATCGTTTATCTTTTGAATTATCTCATCGATAAATGTACCAACCACGAAGTAAAGCATATCGACGAAGCGCACCCCGCTACAGCGGACGACTTGGACGAGCTCATTCATTCTAACCATTACGAATCGCATAGAGACTCCAAAAGCAACTTATTTATTGCGGGACTAGTCATGATGGTTGCAATCGCCTTGCATAATTTGCCGGAAGGCATGGTGATTGGAGCGTCCTATGCCGTTGAGCCTGATTTGACTGCAAACCTCTTTTCGGGAGCCGGCTTTATCATGGCGATTCTTATCGGTTTGCACAATATCCCCGAGGGTATGGCAGTTTCCGTTCCGCTCATTTCGGGTGGTATGGGAAAAGTAAAAGCCGTTTCGCTTACCGCGCTCAGCGGGTTGCCCACGGTGTTCGGGGCATTGCTCGGCTATTTGCTCGGCGGAATCAACAGTATTATGCTAGTGTTATCGCTTGGGTTTGCAAGCGGGGCAATGCTGTACGTCGTGTTCGGCGAACTCATGCCGGAAGCCATTCTTATGTGGAAGAGTAAACTGCCCGCGCTTTCGTTATTTGTGGGGCTACTTGCGGGTTTCTTGCTTGTGGTGTTTTAATCAAAGCCCGAGGAAATCTCGGGCTTTTTTATTGCGGTTCTTGCTTTTTTTCTTGCATTTT
>CAMWUS010000116.1 GCA_947177495.1 uncultured Clostridia bacterium | reverse complement strand
ACCTTATTCCTACGAAAATATCATCGTGCAGAGCAGTTCGAGCGACGGCGGGCTGAATGAAATCGACCCGAGCGTATACACGACGCCTGACGGCAAAATGTATCTCTCTTACGGTTCTTACGGTTCGGGCTTTGCGACCATCGAACTCAATCCTGAGACAGGGTTGAGAAAGTCGGGCGAAGTCACTGAACCCGGCAAGAAAATTTTGTCGGGCGGAAACTTCAACGCCGAGGGCTCGGTAATTTCCCACCACACCGTAAAAGTATATAACGGCGACATCGCGAACGAGGAATACGACGAGAGCAATTGGCAAGACAAGAGCCAATATTACATGATGGGTTCTTGGGGCGCGCTTGCATACAACTACAACATGCGCGTATGGACGAGCGACACTCCCGACGGCACTTATAATTCGGAGCGCGGCGAGTACGGCTTGCAAGTATCGGGCAGCTGGACGTGGAGAAAACAGGGCGAGGGCGTAACGGGTTCCACCACGCTTCCCCACAACCAAAAAGACCTTAACTACTACATTCCCGGTCATAACGATATGCTCACCACCACCGACGGGCGCAACTTGATCATCTATCATACCCGCGTCGGCGAGGGAACGAAGAATGGACATCCTTCCTTCCAAGAGGGTGAACATTACCTCTATACGAGCCTTTACGATTTCAACTCCAAGGGACAGCTCGTCATCAATCCCAACCGCTATGCGGGCGAGAAGGTGGGCGATATCACCAAGGAAGAATTGCTCGCCAAGGCGAAGGACGGAAAATTCTCCACCGTCGTTTTGACTTCCCGCAACAATCAGTTGTACGAAGAGAAAGCGACGATCGGTCACGCGCAGGATTGCACGCTGAACGCAGACGGCACCATTTCGGGCGCGTACGAGGGAACGTGGAAAATGTACGGCAGCCACTATATCTATTTGAAAATCGACGGCGTTTCCTACTACGGTTCCGTGATGCCCGCGTACGTTCGTCAGTTCGATTCCGGCTTCGGCTCGGAAGGACATCCCGGCTACACCATTTCCGCGATTTCCGACGTAAAGGACAATGAGAACAAAATTCTCTACATGAACACGCAATTCTAACGGAGCGGTTCATAGAGGAGAAAGCTATGGCGTTAAAGTATCCCAAAAATCCGCGGTTTAATCGGCTTGCCATGCGCTCGCCCGATTATACCACTTGGCAGGAAGGTTGTGCGCACGACCCCGCCGTTTTGGAATGGGAGGGGAAGTATTACGCGTATTCAACCGATACGTTCGGCGCGCCGAGCGGCTATCAAATCCGCGAAAGCGACGACCTGCTTCATTGGAAATACATCGGCTCCGCGTTTGCCTTAGAGGAAAGCGCGTCCCGCTATGCAAGCGGAAAGGGCGGAAAGGGCGTCGGCAATTTACAGGCGGCGTACGATTGGTGCCAAACGGGGCGGCGGGAAGTGCCGTGCGGTGTATGCACTCACACGGACGGAACGTTTTCCCTTTGGGCGCCCCATTGCGTGCGCGGTAACGACGGTAAGTTTTGGCTTTACTTTTGTTTGACGGGCTATTTCGGCGGCTCGAAGTCCTGTATCGGCATTGCCAAGTCCGACTCGCCTACGGGCGGGTTTGAGTGCGAGGAGATTCTCGTGAAGTCTCCCGCGGGTTGGCGTACCCCGAATGCAATCGACCCGCAAGTATTTTTCGCGGAAGACAGAATGTTTCTCGTGTACGGCTCTTTCGGGGCGGGGCTTCATCTTTTGGAGCTCGATCCCCAAACGGGGCTGAGAAAAGTTCCGCGCAAGTACGAGGACTTCGACAGCGGGAAATGCACCTATGCCGACTATTACGGCACTTGCCTTGCCAACGGCTCGTTGGAGGGCGGCGTAATCAAATATCACAAAGACGTTCCCGTTCTCGAAAACGGCGTTTGGGTGAAGAAAAACTATTACTATTTAATGTGCTCGTACGGCTCGCTGTCGTCGGCGTACAACATTCGTTGCGGCAGAAGCGAACGCCCCGAGGGACCTTACGTGGACGTAAATGGCAACCGCCTCGTATGTTCCACCGATCTCGGCACGGGAAACAAGCTGCTCGGCTCCTTCCGTTGGAGTGACGGCGCACCCGATTTCTATTGCCCGGGGCACAACGATATGTTTGTCACCGAGCGGGGCGTGCCGCTCATCAGCTACCACTGCCGCACCAACTATTTCATCGAGCGCGGCGCGAGCATCTCCAACAACTTCCACTATTTGTACTTGGGACAGTACACCTTTAACTCCGCAGGTTGGCTTATCATGAATTGCAATCGCTATGCGGGCGAGGAATTACAGACTGTCACCAAAGAGGAGTTTTTGGGACTGTCCGCGGGCAAGTTCGATGCAATCTTGTTCTCTCAGCGGTTCGATACCGTAAAGCCCGTGCGCGTCGTGCTTCGCGCCGACGGTACGGTAGACGGAAAACTACACGGCACTTGGAAGCTGTACGGCGAGCATTACATTTCTCTCGTGCTCGAGGGGGAAGAGTATCTCGGCGTCGTAATGCCCGCATGGCTCGATTATAAGAACGAAGCGGGGCTTAGCGTTTCCGCACTCGGAACCCGAAGCGGAATGGCGCTGCACCTCAACAGCGGCAACAGAGCGTAAAAGTTTTAAGGGACGGCAAACGCCGTCCCTTTTTTCGTGTAAATAAAAAATATTTTCAAAATCAAAACAAAAATACACGCAAAAACGCGTTTTTCTCCAATAAAAGAAAAAAGTTTTTTTCAAAACCGTTGACAATCTCTATAATATAGTGTATGATAGTGTCATAAGAGCATAGGGGGAAAACTATGTTGAAAAAGGGCGCGCTTTTATTAGCTTCGGCGTTTATTTTATGTGCGGCGTCGGCTTGCGGCGGAGGGAACAATACTCCCAAGCAACCCGTGGGCGCCGACCTGCCCGAAGTGCGCTTTTCTTCCTTTTATACGGTGGAGAAATCGGGAAGTTGCACGGTAAAAATGCGTGTGCCCTTTACCGATACTTACACGGTGAAATTTTCCGATAAATACGTTTCGCGCGTCGTGCTTCGCAGCGAAGCGGATGCAACGCTTGTGGATACAGCGGAGGAGTTCGAAATATCCCTCACGGAAGGTCAGCTCGTCTATGCGGACGTCACCACGGTAAACGGAAAAGTGCGGTTGAATATTACTGCAAAGGAGCACCAATCGCAGTTGCCGTTCGAGCTTGGCGATTTGCCCGATGCGGCGAGTTTTTCCACGCAATCCGCAAACCCGAGTGCGGACCCCTTAACGGCGGCTACCGTAAACTACAAAAAGCGGGACGATACGCTTTACGTGTATTGCAACGCGCCCGAGGCGCTTCTCGAAAAGCCCGAGGTGATAAACCATTGTATTACGCGGCAGGACGTTTCCGACCAAAGCGTATATTTCACCTTCGAGCAGCAGAGCGACAAGCTGGGCAGGAGCGTTTTCTACGGCTACCGCGTTCGCAACACGGGCACCGACGATATGTACGTCACCCTAAAGAATATCGGCTTTCAGCGCGCGGGAAGCGGCTCCTATCACGGTGAGCAGGAATGGACGCATTTTTACAATACGCAGTTTAAGCTGCCCGATATGAGCGTTCTCAACGAAAGCCAAATGGCAAATTGGAAAGCGTTTTTCAATTTCGCGGGAAACTATATCACGCTCAACTATCAGCCCGTTACCTACCGCGTTCCCGCGGGAGAATATATCTACGTGCTCGGAGGCACGACGGAGGACGCGTACGGCAACTTCAACGTGGGGAACACGGCGAACTTGGCGGTAAACGGAAACTGTCAAAACGGCGCGGTTTTGTTCGACGTCGTCGGGCAAGCGGAAGGCGCCTACTACGTCTACGACGACTATCATAAGGTATTGCCGGGAACGGAGGGCGGCGACGATCACCTCGGAATTACCGACTCCAAGTACGGAGCCGTGCATACGGGGCACGACGTCGGCTACGTCGTCGACAATCAGTCTGTATGGACGTTCAACGACGCAACGCCCGCACAGCAGCTGCCCGTAACCTTTACCAATTATTACAGCGACGAAATTCAAGCACAGCTTGCGGAAAAAATCGTGCCCACGGGCGCGATCGGCGAGAAGATACCTTCCACCGAGCATGTGCAGAACAGAACGAATTGGATCACCAATATGAACGTGCAGACGACGCCCGAAGCTGTCGGGACGGATATGACTTCCTTCCACACGAAGGGACCGGACGGGCAGGATATCATCGTCGGATGCGATTGGTTCGATACGCGCGGCAAGCTTGCAAACTTAGGCAATTGGATGAAGGACTATCAGGAAGGATACACTTTCGTCAACCAAGGCGACACGGAACGCGAGCTTACCGTTTCCGTTCTTGCAACGGGCGCGATCGTTGCATTCGTCAGAAATCCCGACGGCAGCATGGTTCCGGGTACGGAAAAGTATTATTTTACTTACGGTGAAACAGGCTACGGCGAAAAGTTGGATTTGGGCTTCCGATACACGGTGAAAGTGCCCGCGCACAGCGTCAAGCAATTCGTCGTCGAATACAATCTCATGGCTAACTCCTATGGGTACGTCAATCACTTTGTAACTTTGGCGTGACCTTCCCCCCCCTTTTTAGAGCAGGATAACCTCCTGCTCTTTTTTTGTGCTTATATATAATAATGTATATAGGGACTATGGAATTGAAAGAAAAAATTATATAATAGCGGATTTTTTTCGGAACGAAAAATTTGTGAACTTTCCTACAATTTGTGGTCAAAAAGAGGGGCAAACACAACCCGTTGTGTCGGTCAAAAAAAGTCAAAAAAACCCAAAAAAATATTAAAAAAATACGCAAAAAATAGTTGACATTGCATAATCATTGTGATATTATATGCAAGCTGTTCGAAAGCGAAGCGACGAAGTAGGTCAATTCGGAAGTTCGAAAAAAATCAAAAAACTTCCAAAAAAATAGAAAAAAGTTGCAAAAAAAGCTTGACAACCTTAATACCTTTGTGGTATTATAGTTAAGCTTACTTCGCTATGGAGTCAGCAACGGACTGTCGTCCGTTCAATGCAGATTAAAAATAGAATAGGAAAGAAACGATTTTTTGTAACACAAAAACAAGTTTCTGTCAATTTTTTTGAGACACAAATAGTACTCAAAACAAAGTCAGCAAAAAAGATAACGAGAATTTATTCTAGTTAGAGCCGTCGGTACGAAAGTATCGGCTTTAAACAATTAAACTTAAGAGTTTGATTCTGGCTCAGGATGAACGCTGGCGGCGTGCTT
>CAMWUS010000115.1 GCA_947177495.1 uncultured Clostridia bacterium | reverse complement strand
TGTGATTTCTCCCGCAATCGCAAAATCTTTCAGGTTCACGGTCAAATCGCCCGCAACCTTTATACCGTTCTGCTCGTAATTTATATTTAACGCAAGTGCCTCGCTTGTGAACAACTTGATAAGTTCGTCAACGTAGGGAAGAATTTCAATGTAACCCTCTTTATCCACGGTCACGCTTTCGCCCTTCGTCACCTTTACGTTCGCGCCCAACACGCTTGCGGAAAGCGAGCCGTTCGCCACGCTCAATTCCACGTTTCCAAGCGCGAAATCGATTCCAAAGAGCTTCAACAGCTCCGTGCCCTTTAAAGCAAGATTCAGTACGCCGTCGTTTTCTTGTACGTTCAAAAGCCCGAGCAAGTCGTTTTTCAAAACAATATCAAGAATATTAGCAAGCCCCATCGCGCTTTCCGCCGTTAAATCGCTGTCGGCAGTCAGCTTGTTCACTAAGGCTAAGATGTCGTCTACACTCGCACGTACTTTCACGTTGGCTACGTTTATGTAAAGAACGGAATCTTCAAAGCCAATTGTTACGGGAAGCTGCGCGTCGCCTACCGTAAGAAGTAAGTTACCGTCTGCACGCAAACCGTCCTTTATGGCAAGGTTAACACTTCCATTTACGGAGAATCCGTCTGCACGATAATCGAATTCCGCTTTCAAAACGTCTTGTGTGAAGAGTTCGGCAAGACCGTTGGCATAAGGAATCAAATCGATAAATTGGGACTTTTCCTCATCAGAAAGAGACGGTACTTCCTTTTCGCTATCATCGAGCTGAACGGAAACCGCAACCCCGCCGTAAACAAGCGAAACGTCCGCACTCGCAAGCGTCGCACGGTTTTCCTCGTCAAGCGAGAAACGGAAATTAAGCGGTACTATCAAATCAATTCCGAGCGAGCTCAAATCGAGCTTCGCCTTCATAACCGCGCTTTCACCCGCCACAAAAGTAAATCCGTCATCGGGCTCCTCGGTGGCAGGATCGTCGATTGCAAAAATCGGAGCGTCTTCTTTGTCCGCCGTGTCTGCACTCGTCGTCTCGTCGGAGGGCGCAGTATAACGGTTGATAAGCTCAATAAGTTCTTCCACGCTGAGCCGCGCTTTGAGCGAACCGGCGGAAACATACGCCGTACCCTTATCCAAATAGAGGGAAATCTCTCCGATTTGAGCACGCAACTCAATATCCGCAAGCGCTGCACCGAGATTAATTTGCCCGCCTTTCATAATCGCGGCAATATCGAGTTTGCTTGCATCGAAATAGATGAGCCCCTTTACGTCGTTCTCATTTATGGAAAGCGATAATTCCAAGCTTACGGGCTCGGAAAGAAACGCCGACGTAATACAGCCCATAGCGTCTACGGTCACGGGAAGTTCGCCGTCCGTTATTCCTTTGCCCACGTACTGCTTGAAATAGCCCTCGAACGCAGGAGATTGCGCTTGAGGCGTATTGTAGGAATAATCCGTATGGAAAGCCGAAGTACAGTTGACGCTTATTACCATTTCCGCTTTGTACGCTTCATCGACGTCCGCAGACAATACCTGCCAAGTACTGTCGAATGTATAAGTTAAATGAATATAGCTAAATTCGGGCAGACCAGTAAGCCCCCCCGTAAATTTCATTTGGTTTACATAGTGTGCAGGCGCCTTATCGCGAGCAGGATCGAGCACATAGCTCTGCGTATAAGTTCCGTCGCCGTTGTCGATTACCTCCGAAGCGTCAACCAAAGTTTCTTCGTTAATGACATATACGAAAAGCTCCGTACCGGGGAGACCGTTGCGCGATTTGAAATCGGTAATCGTCATATGCGCATAGGGTTCGCCCGTCTTCCAATTGATCGAATTCATTTCATCAAAAGAATTCCCGGTATAGGAAGTCCCGTTTCGCCACATGACCTCGTCGCCGTAGTAGCAGAACTGCCGTGCCGCATTGACGAGGGAGCTCGAAGTGATGTCCGCCATGATAAGCGCATTGTTTGCATATTGCTTGAAAGTGTTTACCGACTGATTGACGCCCGCCGCAACCGTGGTGCCGTGCATTTCGGAATACCAATTCGTCTGCCCCTTAAATCGGGTATTCATATAGCCGATATTTTCAAGCGCGCTGTGATCGAGCGGCGTGGAGCCATCGTCCGGAAGCGGATAAGACACGGTAACAAACCCGTCATCCACCACGTTGGAAGCAACGTTACCAAAGGAGCCGAGCGCAAATATCGCCACTCCGAAAATCGCAATCAAGCATACAGGAAGAAGCGCACGTAATTTACGCTTCTTCGTCCAAGGCTTTAATCGTCTCTCGCCTTTCTTTTTATCTCTTACAACACGCGAACGTCTTTTATTTTCAATTTCGTGAAGTTCGCCGTCTTGCACTTTACGTTTCTTCATAGTCCCTCTTCAACCGCAATGCGGAGTTTATCATAAAAGCTTATGACAATATTCTATCATAATTATGACATTCAGTCAACGATTATCACACCGTTTTATGAAAAAAATAATAAAATATCATAAGATAGTATTACGCGCGTGCATAAATAACAAATATAAATATTTTTTGCATATAATCTATGACAAAACAACTTAAAAACTATGACAATTTCATAGGACAAGTATGACAGCACCTAAATTGCCAACTACTCCATTTTTTCGCAAAATAATAAAAAACCGCAAAAAATCTGCGGTTTTTTGTATATTATGTCAGACATAATACCATGCAAAATTGAAATATTTGAACCTTTTTCTTAAAAAATTGCTTTAAACGTGCACGTCGCCCTTTTCGCCAAGCAGTCTTTTGTGCTTTTCGAGAATCGGTGTAATCTCCGCCTCTATGAATTCTACTGTTTGTTCGGGCGCCCTTCCGATAAAATTCTTTGCATCAAGAATGCTGTCAAGTCGACCGTGAACCGCCGCAAAAAGCGGATCGCCTTTTATAAGGTCAAGTAAATCGTTTTCTTTCCCTTCTTGCTTAACGTGCTTTCCTGCCTCCATAGAGAGTACACGGATTCGTTCATGCAATACTTGACGGTCGCCCCCTGCCTTCACGCACTCCATCATAATATTCTCGGTAGCCATAAACGGAAGCTCTTGCGCAAGATGTTTTTGAATGACTTTTTCGTATACGACAAGGTTTTCCGCAACGTTCATGTAAATATTCAACACTGCGTCTACCGTCAAAAAAGCTTGCGCGTTGACGATACGGCGGTTCGCCGAATCATCAAGCGTACGTTCAAACCACTGCGTAGAAGCCGTAACGGCAGAATTGAGCGGTAGCGAAAGCATATAACGGCAAAGCGCACCCATTCGCTCCGAACGCATAGGATTGCGCTTATATGCCATTGCCGAAGAACCGATTTGGCTTTTCTCAAATGGCTCCTCTATCTCTTTCATGTTTTGCAAAATGCGAATATCGTTGGAGAACTTATACGCACTCTGCGCAATTTGCGAAAGCACGCAAAGCACGTTATAATCGAACTTTCTCGGATACGTCTGCCCCGTAACGCCGTATACACGCTCGTAACCGAGCTTTTTTACAACGCGCCGTTCCAACTCTTTTACTTTTTCGGAATCACCCTCAAAGAGCTCCAAAAAGCTTGCCTGCGTGCCCGTAGTCCCTTTCACGCCACGCAAACGGAACTGAGAAAGCAAGTGCTCGAGATTTTCATAGTCAAGCATTAAATCCTGCAACCACAGCGTTGCACGCTTACCGACCGTCGTCAACTGTGCGGGTTGTAAATGCGTAAAGCCGAGCGTAGGCACATCCTTGTACTTTAACGCAAACGTTTTGAGCTTCTCCATCACGTTTACAAGCTTACGCAAAAGAATCTCCAACCCGTCGCGCATAATAATCAGTTCGGAATTGCAATCGACAAAGCAGCTCGTTGCGCCGAGGTGAATAATTCCCTTTGCGGAAGGTGCCGCCTCGCCGTAAGTGAGCACGTGCGCCATAACGTCGTGCCGTACCCGCTTTTCGTGCTCGTCCGCTTTCTCGTAATCGATATCGTCCGCGTGTGCTTTCAGCTCGGCAATCTGCTCTTTCGTAATCGGCAAGCCGAGTTCCATTTCCGCTTCTGCAAGCACAATCCAAAGCTTACGCCAAAGTCGGAAACGCTTCTCGTCGCCGAAGTTTTCCTGCATTTCGCGGCTTGCATAGCGCGTATTTAGCGGGTTTTCGTATAATACTTTGTCAGACATACTATTCACCTACACGCGCACGGGGTCAGGGTAATCCACTCCAAAGGTCTCCGCAGTAACCGTCTTCATCTTCTGCTCTTTTATAGGTTTATCTCTGAAATCGGTTTGCGTATTGGCAATCGCATCTACCGCATCCATGCCCTCAATCACCTTTCCAAACGCCGCATATTGTCCGTCGAGATAATTCGCGTCCGCGTGCATAACGAAGAACTGCGAGCCAGCAGAATTGGGATTTTGCGCGCGCGCCATAGAGAGAACGCCGCGTTCGTGTTTTAAAGTATTTTTAAACCCGTTAGCGGAAAACTCCCCTTTGATATGGTAGCCGGGTCCGCCTGTTCCCACGCCGTCGGGATCGCCCCCTTGAATCATAAATCCGCTGATTACGCGGTGAAAAATCACGCCGTTATAAAATCCTTTTTTTACAAGATACAAAAAGTTATTTACGGTGTTGGGTGCAATTTCGGGATAAAGCTCCGCTTTAAAGGTTTTCCCGTCTTGAAGTGTAAACGTTACAATCGGATTTTTGCTCATATTTTTATAACTCCTCGTATTTTTCGACCTTGGTCCCCGCTTCCCCGAAAAGCTTCATAGAAAACTCATCGGGATAGCCCTCTTTATATACGACGCGGGTGATTCCCGCATTGATAATCATTTTCGCACATATCACGCAGGGTTGATGCGTGCAGTACAGCGTCGAGCCGCTGATATTCACCCCATAGCGCGCCGCTTGAATAATGGCGTTCTGCTCGGCGTGGGCGGCATAGCAAAGCTCCGCATGAGTACCGCTTTCGATACCCATTTTTTGCCGCATACATTCCCCGCGTTCAAGACAGGTAGGCACACCCGTAGGCGCACCGTTATACCCCGTCGTCATAACCCGTTTTTCACGCACGATAACCGCGCCAACTTTGCGACGAAGACAGCTTGCCCAGCCGCCAACCGTCTCCGTAAGCTCCATAAAACGTTCATCCCACTTATCCATACTGCTACTCCTCTTTTCTTTGATTATACCATATTTCGCCAAGGCATGTCAATATGAAGAAAAGTCAAAGAAATAATTCTCGGATTTTTTTCGTGAAGTGTTTGACCGCATTTGATAGTGTTTATAAT
>CAMWUS010000114.1 GCA_947177495.1 uncultured Clostridia bacterium | reverse complement strand
CATAAACTTTTTGCAAAGCCCTTTCAGCAAGAGGGGATAAAAGAAGATATCGAACACGAGAAACAGCGCGCCGAATACGAGCAGATAAATCGCAAGGAAATAATCGGGTTCTTCGGAGAGGAAGAGCTCTACGCAGAGGACTGCCGCGCCGAGCGCAATAAATACCATTGCGACGATAAAAAATACAATGCGCGATTTTTGGCTGATACGCTTGCTGACCAATGCGTTTAATTGTAAGTCGTTTTTGGTTTGGTTGACAATCATAATTTCTCCCGCTTTTTATAGTTTACTACGCTTTTTGCAAACTGTCAATCCCCATCAAGCCGCGGCGGAAAGGGGAGTTTGTTCTTCTTGTTGCGGTTTCTCTTTCTTTTTGATGGCGTGCATGACGATATAGTACGCAATCATCAGGAATACGTCGCAGGCAACCCACGCGATGGGGTTGGAAAAGCATACGCCCGTAAAGCCCCATATCTTTACGAACACGAACGCCGTGAGAACGCGCGAGCCGAGCTCGACCACGCCGCCCATCATGGCAAGCGTGCTCTTGCCGATTCCCTGCAACGCGTTGCGGTAAATGTAAATCGTGCCGAGGAAGAGATAGTCCGCCGACTGTATCAGCAAATACTTAAATCCGTAGGCAAGAATGTCGTCGTAATACAGCGCAACGTTGGGGTCGATTTCGGCATTCAAGAATAAGTCCATGAGCGGGTAATACAGCCCCATACAGAACGCAACGCCGATGACTGATCCGCACGCAACGTATACCATGCCCACCTTTACGCCCGTCCGCACGCGGTCCATACGTCCCGCGCCGCAGTTCTGTCCCGAATAGGTTGCAAGCGCCGTGCCGAGCGCCACAAAGCTTTGCGCGGCGAGGTTGTCTATTTTCGTTGCGGCAACGTACGCAGTCGCCGCACCGAGCGAGCTTTCCGCCAATCCGTTGAGCGCCTTTTGCTGAATCATGCACCCCACTGCCGTAATGGAAAACTGTAACGCCATAGGCAACCCTACGGCGATATGTCCGCCTGCAAGCCGCCAACTCCATTTCCAGTCCGCACGGGTGAGCCGAAGCTCGGGGTGACGGATACAAATGAAAATAAAGCAGGCAACGCCCGAGAGTAGTTGCGAAATTACGGTGGCGAGCGCCGCGCCGTGGTAGTGCATTTTCAAGCCCATAATGAATACGAAGTCAAGCCCCACGTTGAGCACTGCCGCCGCAATCAAAAACCAAAGAGGGTTGCGCGAATCGCCCACTGCGCGCAAGATACCCGCCGTCATGTTGTAGAATACCGTTGCGCCTATTCCCAAAAAGATGACGAACAGATAGTTGTATGCGTAGGGGAAATAATCTTCGCCCACTTCCATAAACCGAAGCAAGGGCGCGGCAAGGGGAACGGCAACGGCGGTAAGCACGACCGTGATGACCACGCAGAGCATAAAGCTCATGGCGACGGCGCGCCGCACGCCGTCCATGTCGTCCGCGCCGAAGCGTTGCGCGATACGCACGGAAAAGCCCGAGGTAAGTCCGTTTACAAATCCGAGAATGAGGAAGTTGATGGGTCCCGTAAGCCCCACGCCCGTGAGCGCGGAAGCGTTTACCGTGTTGCCCACGATAACCGTGTCCACCATGTTATAGAGTTGCTGAAAAACGCACCCCAAAAATACGGGGAGCGCAAACAACAAAATTAACTTAAACGGATTGCCTTTGGTGAGATCTTTCATGTTCGCTTGTATTATATTAAACTACGCGAAAAAAGCAAGCGAATTGACCTGCCCGAAACGAGATTTTTAAAAAATATTTTCGCAAACGCGAAGAAATGTCGAGGGAATTTCAAAATAGCATTGACTTTTGCGGAAAGAAATGGTAAAATAAGAAAAAAGCACTTCATCGAGGTAAAAAATGATTGAATATTCTTTGAAAGCACTTACCGCGGACGAGCTTACCTTTAAGGTAAACCCGCTCAAAGTTTCTCCCGACACCAAGTTCGAAATCAAGCCTTTCTTCTCCCGCCAAATTCGTCAGGCGAACGAGAATCCCAAAATCAACGTGGTTATTTTGGAATGCAAAATCGAAACGTCGGAAGAGTCTCCCAAGCCCTTTAACCTTACCGCTCGTTTTGTAGGCGTGTTTGAGGTGGAGAACATGAACAATGATGAGGACAGAAGAACGTTTGCGATCAACGCAACGGAAACCATCTTCCCTTATCTTCGCGCGGCGGTCACCAACCTTACGGCGGACGCGCTCATCAATCCGCTTACCCTTCCCGTGGTATCCGGTTCCACGCTCTTCCCCGACGATCGCGGTCCCAACAACTACACGTTGAGCTTCGATCCCAAAACGGTGAACTGAGGGCAGTTTAGCAAAACAACCGTAGGAGCATTGCGAGTTTGCAATGCTCCTAACTGTATGATTAGGCAAAGGATATGAAAAAGAAACGGGTTTACAAAATCTTATACGGAGTGCTAACGGCGATGCTTTCCCTGCGGCCGAACGGTGAAGAACCGAGCGGCGAGCAGGAAGAGGAACGCCTGCAACCCGTCGGCACCTCCGACGGGAGTATTGCCGCACCCGCCATATCCGATGTCGTTGCGCCCGAGGTTGTAGAAGAGTCGACAGGAATTGAACCTGTTGCAGAAGAACCCGAAGTGACAGAAGAGCCTATCGCGGAAGTCGAGGACGAGGAACCCGCAGAAATTGTAGAAGAACAAGAACCTGCGGAAATCGAAGAGGTTGTCGAAGAACAGGAGCTTGCGGAAGAACCTGACGTGATCGAAGAGCAACCTACGGAAGAAGTTGTCGAAGAAGAGCAACCGCAAGACGAGCAAGAGGTTCAAGAAGAGCCCGCAGAAGAAATTCAAGAGGAAGCCGAGGCGGAACTCGAAGAGGAAGCACAAGAAGAGGAACCCGCAGAGGGAATCGACACGCGGTTTCCCACGGTGGACGGGTTGTGCTTCGAGTGGCAGGAGCAAACGCAAACTTATACCGTAACGGGCGTAGACGAGACGCAGCAGAGGATAACGCGGGTCGTCATTCCCCAAGAGCTGTTCGGCTATCCCGTGACGGAAATCGGGGACAGCGCGTTCCGCGGTTGCCGCTTTTTAACGGAAGTCGTCGTGCCCGAGGGGGTCACGAGAATCGGACACCGCGCCTTTTACGGCTGTTATGCGTTGGAGCGTGTAGAGCTTCCCGACAGCTTAACGAGCGTGGGCGACGAGATGTTTTATTTGTGCATGGCGATCACGTCGCAGACGGAGTTCGACAACGCCTACTATCTCGGCAATAAGAGAAATCCGTACGTATTGCTTTCTATTCACAAATCGCGCGACGTCGACAGTTGCGTCATTCATCAAAGGACGAAGTTTATCGACAGGGGCGCGTTTGCGGAGTGCCGTTCGCTTGCCAAAATCGAAATTCCAAGCGGCGTGCTCGGCATCGGGTGCAAGGCGTTTTACCGTTGCGTTTCACTCGAAAGCGTAACGCTCGGGAGCGGGCTTGTGCACATCGGGGACAGCGCGTTTTACGGCTGTTCGCATCTTAGCTCCGTCGAATACACGGGCACGCGGGAAGCGTGGGGAAGAATTACGATAGATGCAAATAACGAGCCGCTTACCAAGCCCGTAATGCGTTTCCGTCCGACCTTTTCGCGCCCGCAATAAATATACAAATATGCCCCTCGAACGCTTGGTCGTTATTTGGCAGGTCTTTCATAGTAGAGGGATTCTGCCTTATTTACTTTTTTAAGTAAGGGGCTTGTAGTAATAATTCTTTCCGCGAGGAGGGTGTCTAACGCCACCAAGGGAGAGTGGCGTTTCGGTCACGCTCGCATCCCGCTCACTTAGTTCGCCTTGCGCGCACAAGCCGTTGGCTTGCTGTGCATAACGCAAGGTTCACCCCGCCGCTGCGGGACAGCATTTGCCGCACACCTGCGGCTTACTGACTTGGGATAGATGGAGTACAGCGCTCCTGAAATTATATTGAAACAATAAAGACAGTAGCTCACAAATTTTTCGGAACGAAAAATTTGTGAAGGGAGTAGAAAATGAATGTGCTTGTTGTTGGTGACGGCGGCAGAGCGCACGCCGTGGTCAAAGCGTTAAAACAGAATAAGCAGGTGCACGAGATTTTCGCGTTGCCGGGGAACGGCGGTATTGCCGCGGATGCGGAATGCTTTCCCATTGAGGCGACGGACATCGACGGCATCGTGGAATTTGCCAAAACGCACGAGGTGGATTTCGCCGTCGTCATTCCCGCCAATGCGCTCGTTATGGGTTGCGTGGACAGGCTGGAAGAGCTTGGTATTCCTTGCTTTGGTCCCCGCGCGAACGCGGCGATCATAGAGGGGAGCAAAGTATTCTCCAAAACGCTCATGAAGAAATACGGCATTCCCACTGCATCGGGCGAAGCGTTTTCGAACCCCGACGACGCAATCGCCTACTTGAAGAACGCGACCTATCCCATAGTCGTTAAGGCGGACGGACTTGCGCTCGGCAAGGGCGTCGTTGTTGCCGTTACTTACGAGGAAGCGGAAAAAGCCGTGCGCGACATGATGTGCGAAAAGGTGTTCGGCGAGAGCGGGAGCAAAATTATAATTGAAGAGCACTTCATTGGCGTTGAGGTTTCCGTGCTCACGTTTACCGACGGCAAGACAGTGGTACCCATGGTTTCTTGCATGGATCACAAGCGCGCATTCGACGGCGACGAGGGTTTGAACACGGGCGGCATGGGTGCTGTTGCGCCCAATCCCTATTTCAACAAAGAGACGGAGCGCGAGTGTATGGAACGTATTTTCCTGCCTACCGTACGCGCGATGAGAGCGGAGGGGCGTTCCTTTAAAGGCTGTCTGTATTTCGGCTTAATGCTTACGAAATACGGCCCTAAGGTCATCGAATACAACTGCCGTTTGGGAGACCCCGAAGCGCAGGTAGTGCTGCCGCTTTTAAAGAGCGATTTGCTTGAAATTATGACGGCGGTATCAAACGGCACGCTCAGCGAAACGCCCGTGAACTTTTCGGACGAAGCGGCATGCTGCGTGGTACTCGCTTCGAACGGGTATCCGCAAGAATATCAAACAGGCTTTGAAATCACCTTGCCCGAAACGGCAGAGGACGAAGAAATTTATATTGCGGGTGCAAAGCGAAAAATCGGGCGGCTGTACACTTCGGGCGGCAGAGTGCTCGGCGCGGTGAAAACGGCGAAGACGCTTGCGGAAGCGGTGGAGGGTCCGAACCACATTCAGCATAAAATTAATTACAACAACGCGAACATGGCACGGAACATGAGATTATAACACAAGACACGGCCACGAAGCAAG
>CAMWUS010000113.1 GCA_947177495.1 uncultured Clostridia bacterium | reverse complement strand
TATAGGGAACAGTCACGTAATCGGCAAAAATCACGCTTTCCGATTTGAGCGACGCAATCTGCACGCCCTTGCGGTAACGGGGAAGCGAATCGATTTGCGCCGCAATAACGCGCTTGTATCGCCCGCCCTCGATACCGACGACAATTTCGCCCTCTCCGTCGATTTGCGAAGCGAAAATCACAACGTCCCCGTCTTTGAGATTCATACCCTTTACGCCGCCTGCAATTCTTCCCTGCTCGGGAATATCGTCCTTGCGGGCATTCAGGCACATGCCGCCCTTGGTAACGAAGAAAATCGTCTCCTCTTCGCCGTCCTCGTCGTCCTGCACGGTAAGCACAGCATCGCCGTCGTTGAGACGGATGGCGGGGAAGCTCGGCTTGGCAACGGAAGTATATTCGCTGCGCGCCGTCTTTTTGATCATGCCTTGTTTGGTGATGAAGAGCAAATCGCCCGTCTCGTGCGCCGCAGACAGAATGGAAACAGGCTTCTCGCCCTTCTCCGTTTCTTCGAAAAGGTCGGTAAGCTTAAACCCGCTTTCGACGTATTTGCAGGAAAGCTGCTCGGCGTACAAGCGGTAGCAGTTCCCCTTGTCGGTAAATACGAGCAAAGGCTGGTCGGACTTGACCTTAATACAATAGGGCATGACCGCCGAGAGCTTGGACTTCTCGTTGATGTCCGTATTCGACATATTATAGTTCTTCTCGGATACGCATTTGAGCTTACCTTCCGCGGTGATACCCACGAGACTATGCACGCCGGGACCGCGCACGTCCGCGCGCTCCGCTTCCGCCTCGTCCGCGCTGAATACCCACTTGGACTTGCGGGGCGTTTTGTATTTTTTCTTAATTTCGAGCAGCTCTTCCTTGATGACGTTGTTCAAAAGCGCTCTGCTGTTGACGATTGCCTGCAACTTCTCGATGAGCGCTTTGAGCGCTTTGAGCTCCTCTTCGAGTTTGAACACTTCGAGCTTGGTAAGGCGAGCCAAACGCAAATCGAGAATGGCTTGCGCCTGCTTCTCGGAGAGGTCGAACCGCTTGCGCAGTTTGTCGCGCGCGTCCGCAGTCGATTCGGCTTTCTTGATAATTTTAATGACCTCATCGATATTGCGTACGGCAATGATGAGCCCTTCCAAAATATGGCAACGCTCGCGCGCTTGGTTTAAGTCGAACTTCGTGCGGCGAAGTACCACTTCGCGCTGATATTCGGTGTAATGGCGGATAATATCCATCAGCCCCATGAGCATGGGCTTGCCGTTTGCGATTGCCACCATGTTCATGCCGAACGTGACTTCCAAGTCGGTATATTTATAGAGCAGCCGCAAAATTTTATTGACGTCGACGTCGCCGCGCAATTCGATGACGGCGCGCATTCCGACGCGGTCGCTCTCGTCGCTTACCTTGGTAACGCACGCGAGCTCTTCCTTTTTCTCCTCGCGAAGCTCTGCGATCTTGCGGAGCAAATTCGCCTTGTTGACCTGATAGGGAAGCTCGGTGATGATGATGTTCTTTCTGTCCCCCTCGCCCTCTTCCACGCGGATTTTTGCACGAATGTAAATGCGCCCTTTCCCCGTACGATACGCCTGATTGAGCTCGTTGGCGATAATGTAGCCGCCCGTGGGAAAATCGGGTGCGGGAATGTATTTGAGCATTTCTTTGAGGGGGATTTTGGGGTTGTCGATAAACGCCACAACGCCGTCGATGACTTCCGCCAAATTGTGGGGCGGAATGTTGGTGGCAAGCCCTACCGCGATACCCGACGCGCCGTTTACGAGCAGGTTGGGGAATCGCCCGGGAAGCACGGAAGGCTCCTTTAAGGAGTCGTCGAAGTTAAGCGTGAAGGGAACGGTATTTTTATCGAGGTCGCGCAAAAGCTCCAACGCAAGCGGTTCCAAACGCGCTTCCGTATAACGCATTGCGGCGGCAGGATCGCCGTCTACCGAGCCAAAGTTGCCGTGCCCGTTGACGAGCGTTCTGCCCATGTTGAAGTCCTGCGCCATGCGCACCATGGCGTCGTATACCGAGCTGTCGCCGTGGGGGTGATATTTACCCATGCAATCACCGACGATACGCGCCGATTTCTTGTGCGGCTTATCGGGATACAGCCCCATTTCGTGCATGGTGTACAAAATTCTGCGCTGTACGGGTTTGAGTCCGTCCTCCACGCGGGGAAGCGCACGGTCCAAAATAACGAACTCCGCATAGGGAAGCATAGAGGAGGGAAGCACTTCTTCGAGAGGAGTTACGAACAGCGTTCCTTGCGGCTGAACCCGCGGTTGCTCATTCTTCTTCATCGCCGTCCTCCTTGTCCTCTTTGTCCTCTTTTTTCAATTTTACGCGGTTCATGAAATCGTCCGTCTTGTTGAAATTTGCGTTACGGCTCAAAAACTCTTTGCGCCCCTCTACCCTGTCGCCCATGAGCGTGGTGATCATGTTTTCCGCAGCAACCGCGTCTTCGATGGTAACCTGCGTAAGGTTGCGGCGTGCGGGATCCATGGTGGTCGTCCAAAGCTGTTCCGCGCTCATCTCGCCCAAGCCCTTGTATCGCTGAATGAGATAGCCGCGCCCGACCTTTTCTATCTTCTGTTGCAATTCGGCGTCGTCGTAGGCGTATTCCTCTACGCTACCGTTTTGCTTATACACCTTATATAAAGGCGGCATACCGATATACACGTGCCCCGCGTTGACGAGCGGACGCATATAGCGGAAGAAGAAAGTGAGCAGAATACAACGGATATGGAAGCCGTCTTGGTCGGCATCCGAAAGAATGATGACCTTGTGATAGTTGATTTTATCGAGATTGAACTCGTTGCCGATGCCTGCGCCGAGCGCAGAAATCATCGTACGAATTTCTTCATTGGCAAGCACTTGGTCGAGCCGCTTTTTCTCCACGTTGAGCGGTTTTCCGCGCAAGGGCAGAATGGATTGGAACTGCCTTACGCGCGCCTGCTTTGCGGTACCGCCTGCCGAATCGCCCTCTACGATGAACAATTCATTCTGCTCGGGATGCTTCCCCGAACAAGCGGCAAGCTTTCCGACAAGGGTAAGCGAATCGATACTGTTCTTTGCACGCGCCGTTTCCTTTGCCTGCCGCGCCGCAATTCTAACGCGAGCCGCCCCCTGCGCTTTCTTGATAATTTCTTCGAACGTCTTTTTGTTCTTGGGATCCTGCGCGAGCGAGCGAAGTCCTTCCACTACGCTCCCCTCTACGGGCGTGCGCGCTTCGGGGTTGCCGAGTTTGGTCTTCGTCTGCCCCTCGAACTGCACGTTCTTCATTTTGATGGAAAGTACGGCGGTAAGCCCTTCGCGGAAGTCGTCGCCCAAGAAGTTGGCGTCTTTGTCTTTGATGAGTTTGTTTTCCCGCGCGTAGTCGTTGAGCATACGCGTCAATCCCCCGCGGAAGCCCATTTCGTGGAAGCCGCCCTCGGGCGTGGGAATGTTGTTGACGAAGGAAAAGAGATTTTCCGAATACTCGCCCGTGTGCTGAATGGCAAACTCTACAAGAATGCCGTCCTTTTCCGTACGGTAATAGAGCGGGCTGGAATAGAGCGTATTCTTGCCCTCGTTTAAATAGCGCGCGAAGTCGGAAATGCCGCCCTCGTAATGGTAGGTGACGGAATACGGCTCGGTCGCACCCATTAAGTTGAGCTGTTGAACTTCGTCGTCGTTCTCCTCGTCTACGAACTCGTTCGCGGTAATGCGCTCGTCCGTGAGAGTTATGGTAAGCCCCCTGTTCAAAAACGCCAGCTCGTTGAGATGGTGCGAAATGGTGTTCAGCGAATATTCCGTCGTGGAGAACACCGTAGCGTCGGGCATGAAGTGCACGAAAGTGCCGTGCTTGTCCGTCTTTTCCTTGGTTTCGGCAAGCGGGGCAACGGGCACGCCCGACTCGTACTTGTTCTTTTTCTCATCGAAATAGGAATGGAATTCCATTTCCCAAGTCTTACCCTTTTTATAGACGCGGACTTTCAGCCATTTAGAAAGCGCGTTGGTAACGGACGCACCTACGCCGTGCAATCCGCCCGAAAAGGAATAGTTGTGTTCGTCGAACTTGCCGCCCGCGTGCAGCTGCGTAAAGACGACCTGTACCCCCGATACCTTGGTTTTGGGGTGAATGTCGGTGGGAATGCCACGTCCGTTGTCCTCTACCGATACGCTGCCGTCCTTGTAAATGCGTACGTCGATTTTGTCGGCGTAGCCGTTTGCGGCTTCGTCGATTGCGTTGTCTACGATTTCCCACAGGATATGGTGTAATCCTTTGGGACCCGTGGAGCCGATATACATGCCGGGGCGGAGGCGAACTGCGTCCAGCCCCTCTAATATGGTAATATCGCCCGCATCGTAATGCTTTTCTTTCATGTGTTCCTCGAATTTCAGACAGTATTTCATTGGAATTATACCATATTTTGTTACAAAAGGCAACTAAAATTCCCATATATAGACATTTTTGTGAAGCTATGAAAAACGGAGAACCCGTTGGGGTTCCCCGTCCTTTCTGTTTTTCGCGCAAACGGAAATTAAGTTTCCAAAATACCCGCCGCACGGAGAGAAGCAAGCAACGCGTTGAGCGTGGTGCCCACCTCTTCGGGCGTAGGCGTACTCTCTACGTCGGGAACTGCCGCCGCAGGCGTAAAGCCCGAAGGTCCGGTAGGACCTGTTGCACCCGTGGCACCCGTGGCGCCCGTAGGTCCCGCTTCGCCCGTCGCACCCGTTGCGCCCGTAGGTCCCGCTTCGCCCGTCGCACCCGTTGCGCCCGTAGGTCCCGCAACACCTGTTGGAAATGTGCCGAATGGGAAACACAATCACTCATTTTCACCGTGCAAACGGTAATAAATTTTGATTTCCCGTGCCGTCCCGTTTTTGGGTTTTTCCCCAACCGTAATAAACTCGATAAGTTGCAGGCACATTTCCCGCGTAAGCTTTTCGCAGTTTGCGTATGCCTTCACCCTTTTCAGATACTCGTCTGCGTCTTCCTCGCCTTCGCCTGTTTCGGCAAGTCGGGTTTGAATTTTTGCAATTTCTTCCTCAACGGCAACTTTTTCTTTTTGATACTTTTCGCATAAGTCTTTGCACACGTCTGCGGGCAGGCCTCCCAAAACCTTTTCTTCGAACGCCGACTGAATGAGTTTTTCCAATTCGGTAAGGCGGGTTTGATAGGCTTTCAAGCTTCTTTCGTCCGCGCCTTTACTTCTTTCCGCCCCCTTTTCTCTTTCCCGCAAAAACGCGTTTTTCAGCTTTTCCTCGTCGAATTTTACCTCTTTCAGCATCGAGCGAATATCGCGCAGAACGACATCCTCTATCTCTTTTTCGGGAATGCTGTGCGC
>CAMWUS010000112.1 GCA_947177495.1 uncultured Clostridia bacterium | reverse complement strand
GAGTACGAAAAGGAAAATCGTCCACAGGAACATCTAAAAGCAACGTCAAAGTGGGAGTGGGGAAAGTACAAAATAAGCATAAATCGTATTAATATTTGTAAAAGTGCTTGACTTCTCTCCCAAAATGAGTATAATCGTATTAACATTTTATATCGGAGGTGTTAATATGATAAGTGACAAGGAATTGTTGACGAAAGTCGAAGAAAATGAAGGCTTGACCGTTGATGAAATCAAGCGTTATCAAAAGCTTGTAAAACCGCAGAAGCATGTTTACGGGAAGTACGGAACGTTAAAGCGCAAGTATCTGGAAGATAGGGGAATAGATTGGACGATAGCAAATCTTCCTGAATACTTGCACGGCGTGGACAAGCAGGCGGAGGATATGTACAATATCCTTTCCGCAAAGCTCTCGCAAAATTCGTTGTACAAACGGACGGGCGAGTTTATGGAAGACTACCGTAGAATCACGGCAATGCAACACGCAATCGAAGAAGAAATACTACACGAACTAATTTACACGGAGGAAGCTGTATGAGAACGCCGAAATCGGAAATCGACAAGAGATACGAGGACAAGCACAAAGAGGAACGCAAGGCGGCACACGCCGTGTGGGGTACCTCTATGAACCGTGAGGACTTTGAGGAACTGAACAAGTTCCTTAAAAGTCATCACATAACAAAAGTTCAGCTCATTTACACGGGCTGGGCGGCATTAAAAGAACAATATCAATCTAATCAAGAAGGAGGAACATGCGATGGAAAGAGAACATAGTATTCAAAGCTATAAGGACGCGGAGTAATTCCGAGTTATCGTCCGAATAAGGATACGTGAAAGAACAAATTAACCAATTACAGAGGGACGATTCCTTTCAGCAGTTACTTGAAGCTTTGCAAAAGCAAAACGACTTATACAAGCAGGTGCTGGCGGGGTTGGGTCCCATAGCAAATGAGAGTAAAGAAAATCGTCGGAAAGTGCTGAAATTTTCAAGAAAGGAGATTTTACAGATGCCGACGAACTACAGAAACGTTTTTGCGACGAACGACATGATCGTTCACTACCGTTTGAGAAAGGACGGTGTGTACGAAGCTCGATTCCACAGAAATGGAATCGATATAGAGGTTTCGTCCAAAGACCTAACAAAACTGAAACAAAAATTTATCGAAAAACTGAATAACAAGGACTTTTGTCCGAGGCGGAAACGCGATCCGAATGAGAAGACGTTTGCACAGTACGCCGCCGAGTGGCTCAATATCAAGCGCGTTACGACCAAGCCTTCTACCTACAATGAGTACGTGCGAATGCTCAACCGCGACGTGTTGCCTGTATTCGGCAAGAAGGGTGCAACGGAGATTGACAGAAGCATGTTGCAAAACTTTTTACTGACCTACGTGGATAAGGGAACGCTACGAATGGCGCACAAGATATTTTTATTACTGCGTTGTATCTTCGACATGATAGCGGAAGATTATAACATTCCCACGCCGATGAAAAAGGTTGTTGTACCCAACTACCAAAGCAAAAGCGGAACGGCGTTCACTTATGAGGAAGAAAAGAAGCTGGTAGGTCACTGCCTTGCAAACCTTCAAAAAGACACCTCTCACGCCCTTCTCGTGCTTTTGTACGCGGGACTGCGGAGAAGCGAGCTTGCAAGTCTGAACATTATTGACGGAGCGTGGTTAGAGTGCGAAACGAGCAAGGAGCGTATGGGCAAGAACGTAGTCAAGCGCAAAATCCCGTTCACGCCCATGATGAAGCGCATGCTGCCGTATATCGACTTTGAAAAGGCGAAGCGCGTAAACCTGAGTTCCTTGCACACGGCGATGAAGCGGTTGTTCCCCGAACACCACTCGCACGAGTTACGGCACACGTTCATCAGCAGGTGCAAAGAGAGCGGCGTTTTGAGCGAAGTCGTGAGCATTTGGGCGGGGCATAGCTTAGGCGGAACGATCACGACAACCGTTTACACGCATTACTCGGACGAATTTCAAGTAAAAGAAGCGGAAAAGGTAGACTATCTACAATGGGATTTTGGGAATGAATAAAAAGGCCTAGTCCCCAAAAAGTCCCCAAGAAAACCGCGGATTTCTCCCAAAAAACTCCCAAATCGAGGTAAAAAAGCCCCAAAATCGGCTAATTTAGGGCGATTTTGAAAAACAGCCAAAAAAGAAAGACACTATATATTGTGTTCGTTAATTTGAACCTACAATATATAGTGTCCGTGGCTGGGGTAGCTGGATTCGAACCAACGAATGACGGAGTCAGAGGCTTCGTCCGAGCCTCGGAAAACCCCGTTTTTATATAGATTTTACCCGATTTTGGCGCAATTTCACATAGAATCCCCCGAAAGTCCCCGTGACTTTTGGGGGATATTTTTATATAAAATCGTCCTTTGCGTTGGGGACCTGTTGGGGATTAGGCAAAAAATAGATGACGTTTCCCGCGGTGGGCTCGCCGATCGGCGCGAGCTGCACATACTTCGTCCCACCCGTGTGGGGATTTGAAATCGCGAGCTCGAGGAGCGAAATCCCCGAAATAATACAAGGAGCCGCAGCGGGGCGCTACGTGCAGGAAGCGATCGCGCGCGGCGGGGCGCTTCGGCAGGGTGCACGACGTCGCCGAAATCCCCGCCGTAAGGTGACGCAAGATCCAACGTCCCCATACGTAAGGGATAGCCAATGAAAAGCGCCTCGGTGCGATTCCGACACTATCCGCGCGCCCTTCGTTCACAATAAGCCGCCCGAGCTTGGGCGGCTTCCTTCTTACCGTCACGATAAACGGCGGCGCTCGCGCCGCACCGTATACTCAAAGCGGCACGGGAGTGGCGCTGATATTACAAAATATTGTGATGATATTATTACTGTCCGTTTTTGCGTAGTTTTTCTTTTCCCACTGTCCGTTTTTGAGAATTTTACTGTTTGATTATGATAGAAAATAAAAAAAGCACGAAAAAAGCGCTCCGTGTGGAGCGCTTTACTGTATGCCGAAAAGAGCGTCGGACCGCTCATTCTCTTTTTATATTCAATTCCGCTGAGTTACAAATTGCCGTATTCATCGTCGTAGCCTCTCCCAACAATCGCAGAAGGTGCCGTCGGCACGGTTGCCCGTGTCCTTACATTCCGCGCAAAGATACTGCGGGAGAAAATCCTGCTCGGTATATCCGAACAGCTGCATTCTTTCCCGCTTTTGTTTTTGGAGTTCCACACGCCGCTCTAAAAGGCGCATGAGCTCCGCGCTGTTGTGGTTGTGGCGCGCCTTCTCAATCTTAGGCTCGTCCGCTCTGAGCGCCTTTGCCGCGCTCTTATAAAGCTCGTCACGTTCGAGCTCCTTCTCTATGGCAGCTCTCCGAGCTTCTTCCATGGCTTCACGCTGAGCATAGTAACGCGCACGATCAATCTTTCTATCCTCATCGGTACGCGTGTCAGGCTCGTCGGCATGAACGGGTTCGGAAGGCTTCCGCGCGCGGCGCTTCAACGTCTCGCGTTCTTTCTGCTTCCAAAGCACTTCGTTAATTTGGAAGGTGGTCCGCGTGCTTGCGTTTACGGAGCGTGTCAAACCGTCCTGCTCGGTAACGAACAAGATACTCATAGCTTCTAATACGCGCACCGCCTTCGATACGCAATCACCCGAAATGCCGAGCTTCTTGGCAATCCAATTTCGGGACATTTTGGTAATACGGTCCCTGCTCAAAAGCGTGTAGCCCCGAATGAAAGATAGTATTTCCACCTGCACGGTGGTGAGCTGCACCCGTATTTTCCCAATTTCGAAATGCGCGTGGTAGGTCCAATCGTAAATGCGTATGTATTCTTTATTTTCGCCCTCGTCGGCAAGCTCAGGGCTAACATACTTGTACTGCCGCCGCTTTTCTCCGCGCTCGAAGGCGGAGCTCCCCACAAGCTTTTTAAAACACCTTGCGGCGGTGGCGCAGGAAACGTGATAGCGGTCGGCGAATTGCTTTTGCGTGAACTCGCAGAAGTCTCCGCCTACGGAGAGACTGCGAACGGAGCTGACGGCAAGGCGCGTGGAAGCATTCGGACGAGACAGTCCGAACACGGAAAAATCCAACGGACGACTAAAAAACGGTCCGTGGGCTTGCGCTTCTTTATTCCGTTGTTTTTGCGCCTTTGCCATGTCTTTACTCCTTGTATTATTTCGGGGATTTCACTCCTCGAGCTCGCGATTTCAAATCCCCACACGGGTGGGACGAAGTATGTGCAGCTCGCGCCGATCGGCGAGCCCACCGTGGGGAACGATCACCCGATTTTCAAATAGAGCTTGCCGCCCTCGCTTCCGATGACACCCGCCGAAAGCAACTTGCCTACGTTGTAGCGTATTGCGTTGCGTGAGCAATTCAGGCGCTCGGCGAGCTCGTCGTAGTTGTATCGTTTGTGCTCATGCTCCGAAAGCTCTTCCGCAAAAACACGGTAGAGCTTCAATTTTATTTTTTCTAATTTTGCATAAGCTTCTTCGTTCATGGGATACCTCACTTGCGACGTTTCGGAAGAAATCACCGCACGGGTGGGATTTTATGGCGCCGACGTTCGATACAATATCACCGTTTGGGCGCGGGTTCCAAAATCAGCCACAAGGGCTTATTTTGGAAAAGTCAATGCGGTACAACGCGATTGTAACTTGTCATGCGGTGGGCGTATTGTAACGCGTTGTCCCGCCATACTCCCCGCGCTGGGTGTTCTGCCGCCCACCGTTCCGTTGAAGAGGCGCACGCGCCTTCTTCAATCGGAATCGGTTGGTCGGCAAGCTCCACCCAGCGCGGGGGAGTTCTTGTCTATTAGACGAGCAAGGGCACCACCATTTCCTTACGCGGCGGTCGTATCTTCCTTTTCGCTCTCGCAGGCTTCGGCATTGCCGCATTCCTGACCTTCCGCGCATTGCTTTGTCTTTGCGGTCGTGTTCGCCGTCCTGCCTTTTGTGGACTTGTTTTTGTAAGCTTCGTTGACTCTCGCCGCCGCTTGCGCGACGATTTCTTTTGCTTGTTGCTCGCCAAAAATGACGAACAGCTTTTCAAAGAAATGGCTTGCTTGCAAATGCAATTCTTCTTCCGTCGGCGTAAGTCCTTTGTACACGGGCGTATCGTTCAAACCGTATCTCGAACGTTTCGCTTTCCCCGCATAGAATCCGCGATATGCCGCAGTATCGAAGCGGTCCGTATATACTTTTCTTCTCGATACGAACAACTTTGATTTTGAGATCTTGCCTTCACCGTTGCCTGCCGTTACGTGAGCCTTCACGGTGTAGCCGCCGAACGTATTGCGTACACGTTGTACAGGGTCGTCTAGCTATTCATAGATAACGTGCAAAAGGTACATGGGAAGAGTATGG
>CAMWUS010000111.1 GCA_947177495.1 uncultured Clostridia bacterium | reverse complement strand
GCAATCGGCGGAAACTACCGCGAGGTATTGGGGCGCTTTATGGCAGAGGATCGCGTTTTGCGGTTCGTGAAAAAGTTCCCTGCGGACGGTAGCTTTGCATTATTAAAAGATTCGCTTGCGAGCGGAGCGCAGGAAGAGGCGTTCCGCGCCGCGCATACGCTGAAAGGCGTTTCGCAGAATTTGGCTTTTACCGCGCTCTATGAAAAGACGGTAATCGTCACCGATATTCTCCGCGGGGGAAGCATGGAAGTTGCCGAGCATATGCCCGAGCTTGAACGGCTTTACACGCTTACCGTGGAAAACATTGCGAAATTGGATTAAAACTTAAAGGGATTCAACACAAGATAAATCAGCAAACATTTACCTGCAAGGCAAAGCAATGGTTTACGTAATTTTATACAGCATCATATTGTTTTTACTTGCTGCCGTCGCGGTAGTGTTTTGCTTGCTGTACATTCGTCTGCGCACGCGCGATTTAAACGCCAAAACGCAGCGCTTACACATGGAAATCGAGGCTGAGCGAGCTTTTTCGTCTATTTACGGAAATGCCGCTTATGCCTCTTTTCTTCTTATCGACGAGGCGAAACAGCCCGTATTCGTCAGCCCGAACATTACGGCGATTTTCGGCGTATCCGCAGAGGACGTGTATACCGACTTGGCGGTTTTAAAGCGTAACGTTGCGCGGGAGGATTCGCGCACGTTTGCCCAAACGTTTCCCAAATGGGACGGACAGGGACTATTCGAGTCGGAATTTACCTTCGGCGA
This sequence comes from uncultured Clostridia bacterium, assembly GCA_947177495.1. Lineage (GTDB taxonomy): Bacteria > Bacillota > Clostridia > Christensenellales > Borkfalkiaceae > Gallimonas. Next base: position 4,584 of record CAMWUS010000111.1, on the reverse strand, counting down.
AAACGGCTATGCACGCCTTACCGCCGAGCGGGCACAGTACGGCGGCAAAGAATATATCGCGTTCATGTTCTCCGACATTACTTCCGAACGGGAGAAAATGGATAAGCTCAAACAGGAGTTGGACGCGGCTTTGGGACAGGCGGCTGCAAAATCCTCCTTCTTGTCGAATATGTCGCACGAAATCCGTACGCCCATGAACGGCGTTATGGGTATGATGTCGCTTGCGAGAATGAACATCAACGACCCCGAAAAAGTATCGAGCTATTTGGAGCGTGCGGAATATCTTTCCAACTTCCTCATCGGCATGATCAACGATATTTTGGATATTTCCAAAATCGAGAGCGGCAAGATGTTGCTCTTCAATACCGATTTCGACGTGTTCGCGCTTGCCGACAAAATCAACAACATGTTTTACAACACCACCACGGAGAAGGGCATTAACTTCAAAGTGGAAACGGTGGGCTTCACCGTTCGTTGGCTTACGGGCGACGAACTGCGTCTCACGCAAATTATCACCAACCTTGTTTCCAACGCGAACAAGTTCACACCCAAGGGCGGTCGGGTAGAAGTCACCTTCAAACAGCTCGACCGTTTGGGCGACCACGTTCAACTCATGATTCGCGTCCGCGATACCGGGAAGGGCATTTCCCCCGAATCCATTCGTAAAATTTTACGCCCCTTCGAACAGGAGGAGGCTTCCACCTCGCACAACTACGGCGGTACGGGTTTGGGGCTTGCCATTACCGATAATTTCGTCAGGCTCATGGGCGGTAACATTGTTATCGACAGTGAGCTAGGAAAGGGGAGCGATTTCTCCGTATTCCTGTCGCTTCCCATTGCAAACGTGGAGCAGGACATGCAGAAGCCCGTAACTCTGCCCAAGGAAGTGAGCGGGGATACGTTCAGTTACGAGAATTGCCGCATCTTGCTTGCGGAGGACAACGAAATCAACGCCGAAATCGCCATGGAAATTTTGGAGAGCGACGGCGCAAAGGTCACGCTCGCGCACGACGGATTGGAAGCGTTGCAGGCGTTTACCGATAATCCCGAAAACACCTTCGATATCATTTTAATGGACATTCAAATGCCGAATATGGACGGGCGGGAAGCGACGCGGCGCATTCGCGCTTCGGAGAAGAAGGATGCAAAATCCATCATCATCGTTGCGCTGTCGGCGGACGCGTTCGTTGAGGACGTGAAAAAATCGGAAGAAGCGGGCATGGATGCGCATGTGTCCAAGCCTGTGGATTTCGGAGAACTCAAAAAAGTATGCGGGAGGCTCACGGAGAGCAGAAAGCGCGAACGGCACGGGGGCGCGCGTTAGAAATAGCAAGCTGTGCACACAAATCGAGAAAGTGACGGGTGGGCGCTATCATGAAAAGAAAAAGTTTATTGATTACGGTTGTATCGGCGTTGGGTATCTCCTTGGGAGCTATCGCTCTTTCCGCTTGCGGCGGATTTACCTCTTCGGGCGAATTCGACAATATCAAGGCGAACGCCGTACTCGATATCGAGAAAAACAAAGTCAACCTCGTAAAGGATATGGAAGTGGATACGCCCAAGATTATCGAGCAATGCGGCTGTACGCTCAGAGACGACGAGGGGAACGCGGTTGAAATTAAAGCGGAGCACCTTCGCAGCGGCGATTTAACGTATACCGAGTTCGATACTTCCACTACGGGTTCGGATAAACAAATTACGCTTACCTTTAAGGGCACAAATTATTATATCGCCTACGACGTAGACGAATATGTCGCCAACTTTTATTTGAATGCTCCGGGCGCGAGCGAAGAAGCCTACGTGCTCGGCGTGAAGCCCGACTATGCTTTGGCGGATTCGCTCGGACTTTCCGTTTGGCTGAATTTGCGCGACGATTATAACTATTCCGCCGATTCCGAGGCGATTTCGGGGGATCGCTCCCGTGCGTTGCGGTTTAACGGTTGGCAGGACGTTTCGGGCAACCTACTTACGGGCAATTACACCGTACAGCCGCCCGCGGAAGGAAATTTACGCACCGTCAATTTCTATGCGAATTTCCTTTCCGAGGAAGAGGCTTCCTTATTAGACATTACGTATAATACGCGGAACGAGAGGGTTTTCAACGGGTATCTTGGAACGGAGCAGGTGGAAACGCTCGTCATTCCCGAGGGCGTGAAGCAAGTAAATCTCGCTTCGCTTACCAAAAATATTCAATACGAAAAAGTCGTTATTCCGTCCACGGCGCGAATCGATTTGCCCGTTACCGAGCCGCTCGATACGCGCGGGATTAAGGAAATCGTCATCAACGAGGGGCATGGGAGCTATGTGAGCTTCGACGGCGGCATTTACGACAAGGAGCTGAAACAGCTTTACTTTATGCCCGCTTCCGTCGAAAAAGTGTCTTTCCCCGATACGGTGAATACGCTCGGGCAGTATGCGTTTGTGTACTCCGAACTTACCCAAATAGAGATACCCGCGAGCATTACGCGCATCGGAAATTATTGCTTTGCTTATGCGGGAGATCTTACCGAGCTTATCGGGTTGGATTCGCACAGCGTTTCTATCGGCGACAATGCGTTTTATAAATCGGGCATCGAAATGGGGCTGTTTATCGACGAGCGTTACGGTGCGAAATATTATACGACGACTACGGAAGACGGGAAAAAGGAATATTCCTTAGTCGGAATTTCCAATCATGAAATTACGGAGTTCGTCGCGCTCGAAGGGACGATTTCCATTGCAAGTGACGCTTTTGTCGGCTGTGAAAAGTTGAAGAGCGTCGATTTGGGCGAAGCGGTAAAGAGAATCGGAGATTCCGCTTTCTCTGGCTGCGTTTCGCTCGAAAGCATCGAGCTTCCCGCAGGGTTGCAATCGCTCGGCACGGGCGTGTTCTACGGTTGCACGGGGCTGAAAACCGCAAGTATCCCCGACGTAGACTATCTGCAAGACGGCGAGAACAATCCCAATTACATTCCCAATCAGCTGTTCTACGGGTGCAGTTCGCTCCAAAGCGTACAGCTTGCAGACACCATTCGCTATATCGGGCAAGCCGCTTTCTACGGCTGCGTTTCGCTTACGCAAATCAACATGCCGAGCCACCTTATCGGTATCAGCTCTACGGCGTTCCACAGCTGTGCAATGACTTCAATAAAATTACCCGCAAACGTTACTTCGCTCGGACAGAGCGTGTTCTCGCACGCAAAGTTGAAAAGCATCGATTTGTCCGAGTGCGTCAATTTAAAGGTGTTGCCCGTGCGGTGCTTCGAATATTCTTCGCTTGAAACGATAGAAATTCCCGAGCAAATCACGCAAATCCCCAACTACTGTTTCTACGTGTGCTCCAAATTGACGAACGTAAAACTGCACAAGGGAGTGACCGCGCTCGGAACGTATGCGTTCTCCAACTGCACGGCGCTCGAAGAAATCGAGTTAAACGAAGGGCTTGTGAGCATCGGCTCGCGGGCATTCCAATCGGCAAAGAAGCTGAAAGAAATTACCATTCCCGACAGCGTTGAAACGGTCGCGGGGTATGCCTTCCAAAGCTGTTCCGCGTTGGAGCGAATCACGATCGGCGCGGGTGTAAGCACGTTCGGCGAATATCCTATGGAAGAGGACGGTTTGACCTTCGGGGCAGTAACGCCCGTGCTCTATCTCTGCACAAGTCTCAAAGAGGTGACGGTATCCGCGGAAAACACCTCGTTCTCGTCCGAGAACGGCGTAATGTACGGCGAAAACGGCTCCGTGCTCTATTGCATTCCCGCCGATTATGAGGCAGAGGAGTTCGAGCTTCCGAGCACGGTAAAGACCATTTTGCCTTACTCCGTTTCTTCTCAGAAGAATATCTCTAAAATCACCGTCAATTCTGGGTGCGAAAATATCGGGAAAGGGGCGTTCTACAAATCACTTCTCAAAGAGGTCTATCTCTCGGATACCGTTTCCCATATCGGTGCGAGCATTCTGCTTGATTGCAAAAATGTGAATACCTTTGTAATCGACAGCCGCAATCCGTACTACTCTGCGGCGGGCGGCGACGGCATCGTATACACGGGCGACGGAAAAACGCTCGTCATGTATTTGGGGCTTGCGAGCGAAGTCAGCGTCAAAGAGGGCACCAAGACGATAGCGGACGCGGTGTTTATGAATTCTGCCGCCTTGACCTCAATCGTTATACCCGATTCTGTGGAAAGCGTAGGCTATCAAGCGTTTAAGGGCTGTTCCAAGCTCGAAAGCATTACAATCGGCTCGGGCTTGAAGGAAATCGGGGGTGCGGCGTTCGCACAGCTTGCTAGCTTGAAGTCGGTTACCGTAAGCGCGCAAAACGCTGCTTTCAAGTCGGTAAACGGCACGCTGTATACGAAAGACGGCAAAACACTGATTGTTTGCCCCGCGAAAAACGGCATTACCGATTTGAGCGGAATAGAAAAAACCGTAACGAAAATTGCGGAATGGGCGTTTGCCGAGCACGCAACGCTCAACACGGTAGAACTTCCCGCAAATGTTACGGAAATCGGCAATTACGCGTTCTACAACTGCAAGCAAATCACTTACCTGCAAGGTTCGGAAGCGTTGAAGAAAATCGGCGAATACGCGTTCTCGTTTGAAAAA
>CAMWUS010000110.1 GCA_947177495.1 uncultured Clostridia bacterium | reverse complement strand
ATAATGTTAATTGGTATAAGTTGGATTTTTTCTAACTGAACGAGGTAAAAATGGATAAGATCAAACAGTTAAACGAGCGCAAAGCAACGCTGAAAAATGCGGGGAAAACCATTCGTGCCGAAATTGCTGCCATGACGGATGAGGCAAGTTTTGTGGAACTTGCGGCTTTCAGTTTTTCGAAAGATCAATTCTATGGGGAAGACGCGCAGGGGGAAGGAGTCGTAACAGGCTTCGCAACCGTGGGCGGCTATCCCTATTACATTGTGGCGCAGAATTTCGAAGTTTCGTTCGGCGGGCTTTCCAAAGCGAATTGCGAAAAAATCGCAAAGACGCTGAATGCGGCGGAGAAGAACAGAACGCCTGTCATTTACCTGCTTCATTCCTACGGCGTAAGAGTCGGCGAAGGGGTAAACGTGATGGAAGGCATTTCCGAGCTTCTTATGAAGGCAACACAGCTCAAAGGCAGTGTTTTGCAATTCGCAGTGGTGCTTGGGGAAGTATACGGTTCGACCGCGGCGCTTTGCTCGGTTTGCGATTGCGTGTTCTTTACGGAAAAGAGCGTGCTTTCGCTTTGCAGTCCATTTGTCGTTTCCGCTAAGGCGGGCAAGAACGTAAAAAAGGAAGACATCGGCGGTTACCATGCGCTTAAAAACTCCTTGCTTCCTGCCGTGCTTGTAAAGGATGTTAAGGATGCCGCTTCCAAGATTATGCAGGTGAGCGATATCGTCAATATTCCCGTAATCGACGCAGAGCTTAACGCGGCTGTTCCTGCGCTTAATAAAAAATGCGGTGCGGAGCAAATTGCCGCTATTCTCGAAAACGGTGTGGAGCTTGGCGCAAACAGTTGTCCCGAGTTGAAAACCGTGCTTGCTCGTGTAGGCGGGATTGCGGTTGCCGCCGCGATTTTCGACGGCGTGAAGCTGAATGCTTCTAACGTGAAAAAGCTGAAAAACTTTGCGGAATTTGCCGCTTGCTACGGCTTGCCGCTCGTCAACTTTGTTGACTGCGTGGGCGTGGAAGCTACGGAAGAGGTGAACGACAGCACGCTTTTAAAAGAAATTTGCGAATATCTCTCCATTCTCGACACGGTGGACGTGAAAGTGTCCGTCATTACGGGAAAAGCAATCGGGCTTGGCTATTCGCTTTTTGCGGCGAAATCCGTCGGTTTCGATTATGCGTATGCGTTTGCAACGGCGAAGATTGCTTTGTTCGAGAGCGCCGAGGGTGCGGAAATCGAGTATGCAAACGAAAAGAACGCGAACAAAGAAGAGCTTCGCGCGCTTTACGCCGACGAGAATTCCGACCCCATTCATGCGGCAAAGAGCGGTTATCTCGACGAGATAATCGAACCGCAATTTGTAAAACAATACCTGATTGCGTCGTTACAGACGCTCATCGGTTGAGGAGGGCGGCATGGGAAAGGCTTTGCTTGCAGGGCTCTTTGAGAATTGGCCGAAATACGATATCGGCGAAGGCGCTTTCATGGCAGTCTTCGGCTTTGCGTTCGTATTCCTCGGGATAGTCATTCTCATTTTGTTTTTTATGGCGCTTGGTAAAATTATGGCGGCCGTTAACGGGAAGAAAAAGACGAAACCCGTAGAGACTAAAACCTCCTCCAAACCCCGTAAAATACAACCGACGGAACAAACGGACGACGAACTGATAGCGGTAATTACCGCCGCAATAGCCGCTTATTACGAGGGCGAAAACACGAAATGCGATTTCGTGGTAAGAAGAATAAAAAAATTATAATCGGGAGCGATAGAATATGCGTAACTTTATTATTACGGTAAACGGAAAACAATACGAAGTAGGGGTAGACGAAGTCGGCGCGACGGAGTCTCCCAAAATCGCGGTACCTCTTGCGGCGCCTGTTGCGCCCGCGGCTTCCGCTCCTGCGGCAAGCGCAAACGGAACGAAAGTGGTTGCTCCTTTCCCCGGGCTTATTAAAAACGTGCTCGTGCAAAACGGCACGCAGGTGAAAAAGGATCAGCCGATTCTTGTGCTCGAAGCTATGAAGATGGATAACGACATTACTGCGCCTTGCGACGGTACCGTTACCGTAAATGTTGCCAAGGGTGTGAATGTGGAATCGGACGCCGTGCTTGCGGTAATTTCCTGATTTTTCGGAGCGTTTCATGCAAAGTAATCTTTTAATCGACATTGGCTCGATATTTTCCAATCTATGGAAGTCCATGGGGATTTCGCAGGGAGGGTGGCAGAACTACGTCATGCTGCTCATTTCCTTCGTGCTCATGTTCCTTGCCATAGTGAAGAAGTACGAGCCGATGCTCTTGCTTCCGATCGCGTTCGGAATGTTTTTAATCAATTTGCCCGGCGCGGAAGCAATTTTATGGGGCAAATACGAAACGCCCGATACGGCTTTGACGCTCGGAGTAGTCGGAGACTTGGAGAACGTAGCGGCTTACGATCTCATCTCTAATCCGAATAATCTTCTTCCGATTTACATTCGGGAAGGATATCTGCAAGGAGACATCGTTACGTATTATGCAAGCTTCGAGGCGCTTCAAAACGGCGTAACTTCGACGATGGCGTATGCACAGTTCAATGAGTTGTACACTTTAACGGGCTATATTCAGGGTACCGTTGCAAACGGAGTAACAACATTTAACAGCAATACCATTGTCTTGCTTGAAACTTACGAATCGGTCACCGATCGCGGGCTTTTGTGGTATTTGTATTTCGGCGTTGATAAGGTTATTTATCCTCCGCTTATATTCCTCGGAATCGGCGCTATGACCGACTTCGGACCCTTGATTGCAAACCCCAAGAGTATGCTCATCGGTGCGGGCGCGCAGCTCGGAATTTTCGTTGCGCTCTTCGGTGCGGTGCTTCTCGGGTTTACGGGCGCAGAGGCTGCGGCAATCGCAATTATCGGTGGGGCGGACGGTCCTACCGCAATTTACGTTTCTAAAATGCTTGCGGAAAATCTTGTGCCCACGATCGCGATTGCGGCGTATTCGTACATGGCGCTTATTCCCGCAATTCAAAAGCCCGTTATGCGGCTTCTCACGACTAAGAAAGAACGCGCAATTCGCATGAAGCCGTTGCGTCAAGTTTCCAAAGCGGAGAAAATCATTTTCCCCGTGGCGGTAACGTTGGTTGTCGGCTTGTTGCTTCCCGACGCAATTCCGCTTCTCGGTATGCTCATGCTCGGAAATTTGTTCCGCGAATCGGGCGTGGTGGAGCGGCTTTCGTCGCAGGCACAAAACGGACTTATCAATACGGTTACCATTTTCCTTGGTATTGCCGTGGGCTGCAAGGCGAAGGGTGAAATCTTCCTTTCCGCGCAGACGCTCGGAATTCTTGCAATCGGTATTATCGCGTTCTATCTCGGAACGATCGGCGGACTTTTGGTTGCAAAACTCATGTGCAAGATTACGAAAGGGCAAATCAACCCGCTTATCGGTTCGGCAGGCGTTTCGGCGGTTCCTATGGCGGCGCGTATTTCCGAGGACGTCGGGCGGGAAACCGATCCGCAAAACCACTTGCTCATGCACGCTATGGGACCCAATGTGGCGGGGGTTATCGGTTCGGCTTTGGCGGCAGGTATACTGCTTGCATGCTTCGGCTAAGAAAATCAAAATGCAGTTTGGCGGGATATCCCGTAACGGAGTAGATTATGGCTAAAAAAGTAATGATTATGGATACGATTCTGCGTGATGCGCACCAGTCGCACGCGGCAACGCGTATGCGCACGGAGCAAATGATTCCCGTGCTCGAACAGCTCGATGACGTCGGTTACTATTCCCTCGAGGGCTGGGGCGGCGCAACGTTCGACTCGTGCATGCGCTTTTTGAACGAGGATCCGTGGGAGCGTTTGAGAACGCTTAGAAAGTACTTGAAGAAGACGCCCATTCAAATGTTGCTTCGCGGGCAGAATTTGCTCGGATACCGCAACTATGCGGATGACCTTGTAGAAAAAGTCGTAGAAAAATCGCTTGAGAACGGTGTTCGCGTAATCCGTGTATTCGACGCGCTCAACGATCCGAGAAATATCGAAGCATCCATGAAGGCGATCAAGAAATACGGCGAAAAGTACGAGGGAGTATGCGAAGCGGCAATTTCTTATACCACAAGCCCCGTACACACGCTCGACTATTTTGTAAAGCTCGCTAAAACTTACGAAAGCATGGGTGCGGACAATATCTGCATTAAAGATATGGCGAACCTCTTGTTGCCGTTCGACGCGTACGAGCTTGTTACGGCGCTTAAAAAGGAGCTTCGCCCCGAGACGAAGTTGCACTTGCATACACACAACACGACGGGTACGGGCGATATGGTCAACCTTATGGCGATTCAGGCGGGGGTGGATATCGTGGATACCGCGCTTTCCCCGCTTGCCAACGGAACTTCGCAGCCTGCAACCGAGCCGCTTGTGGCTACGCTTAAAGGCACGGAATTCGATACGGGTATTTCGCTCGAAAAACTCATTCCGATTGCGGCGCATTTCAAGAAGGTTGCCGCAGAGCTCGAAAAGGAAGGCTCTCTCAATCCCAAGGTACGCCAGGTGGATGTCAATACGCTCATCTATCAAGTACCCGGCGGAATGCTTTCCAACCTCATGAATCAGCTTAAAAAGGCGGGGAAAGAGGAGAAGCTTCCCGAGGTGCTTGCGGAAGTTCCCAATGTGCGTAAGGATTGCGGATATCCTCCGCTTGTTACGCCCAGCTCGCAAATCGTCGGTACGCAGGCGGTTATGAACGTGGTAATGGGCGAGCGTTATAAAATGGTTACCAAAGAAACGCGCGACTTGTTCGCGGGTAAATATGGTCAGCTTCCTATGCCGATCGATGAAGAAGTTGCTAAAATCGTTTTAAAGGGTGAAAAACGCATTACTTATCGCCCCGCGGACGATCTTGCGCCCGAATACGAAAAGTTGAAAGCGGAAGTTGTAGAAAAGGGCTATTATACGCAGGAAGAGGACGTATTGTCCTATGCTTCCTTCCCCGAAGTTGCGGAGAATTTCTTCAAGTGGAGAAAGGCGAAGAATGAGGGTGTAGACGGCGATTTGGCGAAGACGGGCGTTTATCCCGTATGACGACAAAGCGAGGGCGAATGCCCTCGCTTTCTTATGAAGGAATTATGAAACGCGTAATTGTAATCGGGGGCGGTGCGTCGGGGCTCATGGCGGCTTATGCGAGCGCTAAAAACGGAAACGACACAACGCTTCTCGAGAAAAACGAAAAGCTCGGAAAGAAAATATATATTACGGGAAAAGGTAGGTGCAATCTTACCAACGATTGTTCGCCCGACGTATTTTTGCAGAACGTTGTTCACGGTAGCAAATTTTTAACAGGCGCGGCATACGCTTTCCCTGCGACAAGCACGATGTCTTTCAGGGAAGAATTCGGGTTGGCGCTTAAAGTGGAGCGCGGTAA
>CAMWUS010000109.1 GCA_947177495.1 uncultured Clostridia bacterium | reverse complement strand
CAACGAAATCGTGTACGACTTTTTCGACGAATTAAAATCGCGCACCAAAGGCTATGCGAGTTTCGACTACGAAATTGCGGGCTACGAGAAGAGCAAGCTTGTAAAGTTGGATATATTGCTGAACGGCGACGTGTGCGATGCGCTTTCTACCATCGTTCACGAGGAAAGGACATACGCGCGCGGCAGAACGCTGTGCGAAAACCTCAAAGAGGCGATTCCCCGTCAGCTCTTCGAAATCCCCGTACAGGCGGCAATCGGCGGGAAGATCATTGCGCGCGAAACAGTAAAAGCGGTACGTAAGGACGTGCTTGCAAAGTGCTACGGCGGCGATATTACACGTAAGAAAAAGCTTCTCGAAAAGCAGAAAGAGGGCAAGAAGCGCATGCGTCAGGTCGGCTCGGTAGAAGTCCCTAGCGAAGTCTTTATGGAAATTTTAAAGACGAATAAGGATAAGTAATTTTCAGGTTATATATGTCGTTTGACGCTGATGTGTATGAATTTTTAAAGAGAGTGCCACAGGGGAGGGTTGTCACCTACGGACTGATTGCGCGCGCAATCGGTCGTCCGCGCGCCGCAAGGCAGGTGGGAAACGCGCTTCACCGCAATCCCACGCCTGTCGTCATTCCCTGTCACCGTGTGGTAAACAGAGAGGGGCGGCTTGCTCCCGCGTTTGCCTTCGGCGGGATAGAAAAACAAGCCGCATTGCTCCGCGACGAGGGCGTCGAAGTGATTAACGGCTACGTGGATTTAGGGAAATATCTCATAGAAAGTTTTTAATTAGTAGGTAGTTACAATCCTATCCGCGAGGCGGGTTACCCGCCGCTGCGGAACAGCATTTGTCGAACTCATTCGACTTATACAGGAAGGGTGAATGCGGGCGAAATAAATCGTGCGCCCCTAAAATTCGCCCGCAGAGTGGAAATACTCGTCTGTTAGCGCGTAGCGCGTGCAGACGCGGTTTCCCTCAAGTCACGAACTTTTCTTTGCGCGTCAAGCAAAGAAAAGTGTGAAGGAGGCATATATGGCTGGAATTTACATTCATATTCCCTTTTGTAAGCATAAATGCACTTATTGCGATTTTACTTCTTTCCCCAACCGCATTCAGTTTGCGGAGGCGTATATGGCGTGCGTTTACAAGGAAATGGAATTGCGCGCGCCCGAGTTAAAAGATAAAGAGTTCGATACGATCTATTTCGGCGGGGGAACACCCTCGGTCATCGACCCCGACTACATATACGGCGCGGTGAAGAAAATCAAAAACAGCTTCCGCTTGGCGAAGAATCCCGAAATCACCATAGAGCTCAATCCCGGCACGGTGAGTGAGAAAAAAATAGCCACCTACAAGCGCGCGGGCATCAACCGCTTTTCCATCGGCTTACAGACGGCGATAGACAGTCAGCTTGAAAATCTCGGCAGAATTCACAACGCCCGCGATTATCTGTACTGTACTTCCCTTTTAAAGGGCGAGAACTTTTCCACGGATATCATGCTTGGGCTGAAAGGTCAGACGCAAGAGGACGTGCGTAAGACGGTGGAGCTCGCCGCGGGAAGCGGGGCGAAGCATATTTCCATGTACGCGCTCACGCCTGAGGACGGCACGCCCATTTATACCGATTACCTCAACGGGGAATTGCCCGACAGCGACGAGGTCGCCGCGCTGTACGACTACGGCAGGGCGTTACTAAAAGAAAAGGGCTACGAGCGTTACGAAGTCAGCAACTTTGCCCGCAGAGGTTACGAAAGCCGCCACAATCTCAATTATTGGCGGCGCGGGGAATATATTGGGTTCGGCATTTCGGCAAGCTCGTTTATGAACGGGCGGCGGTTTACGAACACACTCGATTTGGACGAATATATCAAATGTATTTTGTCGGGCTTTTTACCTGTAATCGACAACGCCGTGGTGGATGGCAACGACGCGAAGTTTGAGTTCGTCATGCTTGCGCTCCGCACGCGCGAAGGGCTTTCCGCGAAAACATATCGCGCCGCGTTCGGGAGTGATTGGAGGGAAGACTTCAAAACTGCCTATGCGCGTACGGCGCACTATTTGGAGGAAGAGGGCGATATTACCCGTATCCGCGACGAATATCTTTTCGTACAAAATTCTATATTGTCTGAATATGCAGAGTAAAAACAGCGCAGGGCTTTCGCCCTGCGATTTGCTATTATTCCACGACCTATTGACAGCAAATTGAATTCGTTATATAATGAAATAGAGAAAGGCAGAGATTATAATATAAAGCGTAGAAAAAAATCATGCAAGAATTAAAAGATATTTCAAATGTTGTCGGAGTGTTGAATTACGGCCCGTTTGAAGGGGCTAGCCGTAAGAAGCTAATTGTTATTCAAGTGCTTGGGACGGTTGTGTTTTTGGGAATTATAGCATTGGTAATCACATTCCTTTCCATTAGTCAAATTAGAAATCCGGATTCGATTGAAGAATTTATATTGTATATCTTTGCGTGTGTGGCTATATTTTTGTGGCCGCCGATATTGTTTTTGATAATGCTAATTAAAAATGAAACGATGCGAAAAAAAGTACAATTATGGCTAGAAGATGCGGTTATCGTAAAGGCACAATCTAAAAACGCCGATCGTTTATATCAATTTGGTGTTTCTTGCCCTAAAATACAAGTAAATTTTGTAATAGATGGAGTACAATATAATCGGCAAAGTAAGAGTATCGGGACAAAAACTAATAAGCAAGGTTACCATCATTTTTGGTCAAAGTATGCGGATAGGGAGATAACCATTGCGTATTCTCCCAAATACGACGAGGTTATGATATTAAACGATAAAAAAATAAAACAGGCATAATTACTGTGAGAATGCCGTTGTAAATAATAGCCCGAATGCGCAAATGCGCATTCGGGCTGTCTTCTTTATTTCATCATTTCTTCAACGAACTTTTTAATTACTTTTATATTTATTGGGGAAATATTGTCGGGCAGGGAATGCAAATCGAAAAACCGCTGTTCTTTGGCTTCGGACTTTTGCACCTTTAATTTGCCCTCGTACTTCGTGCAGAGAAATACCATTTCCGCAAGGTAAACCTCGTCGCCGTTGGGATAGGTGTAGTACATCTCCTTTCCCGACGAGTGGGTATAGTAGCGCAAGTCCAAACAAGTCAGTCCCGTTTCTTCCAACGCTTCCCGCTTGGCGCATTCCTCGAAGCTCTCGCCGAATTCAAGCGCGCCGCCGGGGTAGCCCCAAAAACCGTTATCGGCTCTCCTTTGAAATAGGAGCTGATTTTTTTCGTTGACGATTAACACACAGGCGCTCGGCATAAAAATGGGGTCGTGCCCTATTTTTTTGCGCAAATCGAATATATAGCCCATAAGTTTCTCCTTAAAGATTATCCAATACGGCGGGAGAAGGGGTGATAGTCGAGGATTTTCTCGATGCTATCAAGCACGTCGGCGGGAAGGGTAAGTCCGCTTGCGGCGGCGTTGCTTTTGAGCTGTTCGGGACGACTCGCCCCCGTGATGACCGACGAGATTTGTTTTTGTCTTAAAATCCAAGCGAGCGAGAGCACGGAAAGCGGAACGCCGAGCTTTTCCGCAAGGGGCAGGAGCTCTTCCACCTTATCCAAATTTTCTTCCGTGAGCAAATTGTTGATTTGTTTATCCGCTTGCCAAGTGGCGCGCGAGCCTGCGGGGAGCGGCTGACCTTTGCGGTACTTGCCCGTAAACAACCCCTGCGCAAGCGGCGAGAAGGGCACGATGCCCACGCCGTTCTGCTCGCAAATTCCGATAATTTCGTCCTCGATATAGCGGTCCGCCATGTTGTATTGCGGTTGAATGACGGAAAGAGGGCGGAAGTGGTTTTCTTTGACAAGATGAAGCGCTTCGGTGATTTGCACGGGCGACCATTCGGAAACGCCGTAGTACAAAATCTTACCCGCGGCGACCATATCGGAAAGCACCTGCAAGGTCTCTTCGATGGGCGTCGTCGGGTCGAAGCGGTGGCAGAAATACAAATCGAGGTAGTCGAGTTTCATGTTTTTCAGCGTTTTATCCAGCTGTTCGATGATATGTTTGCGCGAAAGCCCCCAATCGTTCGCGCCCCGTCCCATGGGGAAGAACACCTTAGAGGAGACGACGAATTCGCTCCGCGAATGCTGCGAAAGAGCTTTGCCCAAAAAGCGTTCCGCCGCCCCGCCCGAATAGGCGTCCGCGCAGTCGAAGAAGTTTACGCCGAGGTCGAACGCGGTATTCACCGTTTGAAGCGCGGTCTTTTCCGCTTCCGTGCCCGAAAGGTCGGTCACCCAACTCCCGAGCGCGATTTCGCTCACCTTCAAGCCCCATTTGCCTAAATTTCTGTATTTCATAATTCCCCCCAGTGCTTATTATTTTTGTGAATGATCTTTGGCGTATTGTAGGAATTCGGGCGTTTTCGACCAGTACTTTACGCCCCAATTTTCAAAATTCCATTCGTCCATATAGTCGTTGCATTCGTAGTCGATATAATAGAGCTCCCCGTTTTGTGCGATGAAATTCGTCGGGAAATAGTCGATATTCGTATGCGCGGCATAGAGGAGAGCGCACATTTCGCGCACTTGCTCCAAATATTGGGATTGCATTCTATCTTGCAGTACAAGCTCGTAAACGGTATCGCCGTCGATATACTCTTTTAAAATGCGTTCCTGTTCGACATCCACGTCAATCAGTTCGGGCATTCTGATGCCGATTTTCTTCAAACGCGAGTAATCGTTGATTTCCGCTTGAATTTTATTTCCGAATTGATAATAGTCACATGGTTCGTGATGGATTTGCTTTAAAACGTATTGCTTGTTTGCGTCTTCCGCTAAGTAGGAGTATCCGCCTTTTCCTTTCCCCAAAAGCTTTAAAATGCGATACTCTTTTTCGTTTACAGTCAGCGTTTCCATTGCTTGCTCCTTAGCACTATCAGCGTGCGTCGAAGTCCTCGCCCCAGTGTTCGGGTGCGGGAACGGGTTTCTTTTTCTCTTCCCTGCGGTACGACCATTTCAGCAAAATGGGTGTAAGAATGGAAGAGAGGAGAATAATTAAGATGACAAACGGATAAATCCCCGGTTCGACAAGCCCGCTCTGAACGCCTTTGTCCGTGCAGATGAGCACGACTTCCGCGCGCACCATCATGCCGAGGCCTACGCGGAAGCTGTCGTTCCACGAGAACTTGCAAAGCTTTGCGCCCGCGCCGCATCCGAGCAGCTTTCCCGCAAGTGCGGCGACCACGAACACGAGCCCGAACGCTAAAAACTGCAAGTCGATTTGGCTGAAATATTCGATGTTGGCAATGCCGATATTCGCAAAGAAAATGGGCGAGAAGATAAGATAGCCCATCGTGTCTACTTTGGATTCTACGTACGGTGTTTCCGAAAGCGTGCCGCCGAGCAAAATTCCCGCAAGGTACGCGCCCGTAATGTCCGCCACACCGAAGAGCTTTTCCGCGACGTACGCATAAAGGA
>CAMWUS010000108.1 GCA_947177495.1 uncultured Clostridia bacterium | reverse complement strand
CTTTGGCGCTTTCCCGTGCAATGGGCGCGCTCGGCATTCCCACGCAGGTCGTCAACGAGGGCAACATTCCCGTCAAATTCTTATTTATGGAGGGGATCGATCAAATCGTCAAAACGCCCACGCTCGACGCGGAAGCGTATATTTGCGTCGACACGAGCGACGATACCCGCCTTGGCGAGCTGCAAAAAGTGTTTGCGGCGGGCGCGCGGAAAGGGAAGCTGACGATCAACTTCGACCACCACATTTCCAACACGCGTTTTGCAAAAGTTAATTTTGTACGCGAGCGCGCAAGCAACTGCGAAAACGTTGCGGAACTCATTGCGGAGCTCGGCGTGCCCGTGGATAAGCTGACCGCCAACTATCTCATGATGGGTATGGTAACCGACTCGGGTTCGTTCTCCCACAGGGACGTAAACGGCGATACCTTCCGTGCCGCGGCGGCGGCGATGGACAGCGGTGCCGACGTTGCCAAAATCACTTACGAACTCTTTAAAAAGCAGACCAAAGTGCGCGCAACCATGTATTTGGGCGTCATTTCCAACCTCAGGTATTTCTTAAACGACGCGCTTGCAATTTGTCTTGTCACGCAGGAGACGCTGAAAAAATACGGGCTCGGCGTAGACGCAACGGAGGGAATCGTAGACTTCGCGCTTTCCATCGACACGGTGGAAGTGAGCGCGTGCCTCATGGAAGTAAGACCGGGGCAATATAAAATTTCCTTCCGTTCCAAAGGGAAAGTAAACGTAAACGAAGTGGCGCGCTCGTTCGGGGGCGGCGGTCACGTGTTGGCGTCGGGCTGTATGCTGTTCGGCGAACTCGAAGAGGTGTACGACAGACTGCAATTCGCCGTGGCGCAAGCGGGAAATTTATGACGGGATTTTTGAATATCGCAAAGGAAGAGGGGGTTTCTTCGGCGTTCGTTACCAATCGGTTAAAGCGGCTCAGCCGTACGCCGTGCGGGCATATGGGAACGCTCGATCCGCTCGCTTCGGGGGTGCTCCCCGTAGGCGTCGGAAACGCAACCCGCCTCTTCGATTATTTTTCGGGAAAAACAAAAGTATATATCGCGCGGTTCCGCTTCGGCGCAACGACCTACACGCTCGATCGGGAGGGCGAAGTGATACTCGGCGGGCGGGTACCGTCCGAGCAAGAAATTTGCGCCGCGCTTCCCTCGCTTACGGGGGAGCTCATGCAAGTCCCGCCCAAATACAGCGCGAAGAGCGTCAACGGGAAACGGGGGTACGAGCTTGCGCGCGCAGGTTCGGATTTTACCCTTCCCCCCAAAAAGGTGACGGTATCAAGGTTCGAGCTTTTAAAGCAGACTGCGCCCGACGAATTTTCCTTTCAAATCACCTGCGGCGGGGGAACTTACATTCGCTCGTTAGCGCGCGACTTGGCGGAACTCCTCGGCACGCAGGGCTACATGACGGCGTTGGAGCGTACGCAAAGCGGCGTGTTTACGATAGAAACCGCAGTACCGCTTTCGGATCTTACGCCCGAAAATTTGGGGAATTATCTCATTCCCACCGAGAGCGTTTTGCCTTTCCCCGTGCTCGAAAATAACGATATGCGCATTTTCAACGGCGTGCGCGTGCCTGTAAGTCAAGAGGACGGCAGGTACAAGCTGTACGAAAACGGCGCCTTTTACGGGCTTGCCCTTGTGGAAAACGGTTACGCCCGTGCGGAGAAAAAACTATGTTAAGCGCGTTTGAAATCGTTGACGAACGCGGGCGTATCGACCAGCCCTGCGCGCTTTTATTGGGCGGTTTCGACGGGTTGCACGTCGGGCACGCTTCCTTGCTGAAAGCGGCGAAAGATACGGGCTTGCCTGTTGCCATAACAAGTATCGGCGGTTTAAAAAGGGGCGGCGATTTGTTCACGCGCGAGGAACGCAGAACGGTCTTTCGGGAAGCGGGTATCTCTTACGTGTTGGAGTTCGCTTTTACGGAAGAATTTCGCGCCACTCCCGCCAGAGCGTTTATCAAGAATATTTTGGAGCGGGTGAATGCAAAGGCACTTTTTTGCGGGGCGGACTTCCGCTTCGGCAAAGGGGCGGCGGGTACGCCCGCACTCTTAAAACACATTGCGCCTTGCCCTGTAAACGTGCTTCCGCTCACGCTTGTGAACGGCGAAAAAGCGGCGGTTTCCTCCGTGAAAGAATTGCTTGCTTCGGGGAAAATGCAAGAGGCAAATGCCCTCTGCGGTGGTTTCTTTTTGCAGGGGGAAGTGGAACACGGGCGGCAAGTGGGGCGCACTTACGGCTTTCCCACGCTCAACTTGACCTATCCCGACGGGAAATTTCCCATGAAGGAAGGGGTGTACGGCGGCACGGTGAAAACGTCCGTCGGGGAGTTTTCGTCCATTATCCACTTCGGCGCGCGCCCCACGTTCGGGGTACAAGAGCGCAAGGTGGAAGCCTACTTAAAGGACTTTTCGGGGGACTTGTATGGTGCGACCGTGCGGGTGGAACCCAAGCGGTTTTTGCGGGAAATTTGCACTTTCTCCTCGCAGGAAGCGCTCAAAGAACAGCTGAAAGCGGATATTTTACAAATAGAAACGGGAATTTAAATTATGACTTTATTCGGACCTGCCGGGAATTCGGTAAGCTTTTACAACGAGGGATACGAGCGCACGGAGGAAGCGCCGCACTTTTTAAAGGAGCGCGGGTTGGATTGCTTCGAGTATCCGTTCGGGCGGGGCGTCCGCATGACGGAGAGCACGGCAATCGCCATCGGGGAAGCTTTTCAAAAAGAGGGAGTGGAGCTTTCCGTTCACGCGCCCTATTTCATTAACTTCGGCAATCCCGACGACGAGATGGCGGCAAAATCCTACGGCTACGTGTTGGACAGCGCAAAGGTGCTTCGCGCCATGGGTGGAATGCGCTGCGTGTTTCACCCCGCCGCACAGGGCAAAGAGGAGCGGGAAAAAGTGGTGGAACGCACCATTGACCGCCTCAAACAACTGCGCGATTATTTGTATTTAAACGGCTATGAAAACTTGAAGTTTTGCCCCGAGACGATGGGCAAAACCGCGCAAATCGGCACGTTGGAAGAAGTCGTCCGCTTTTGCGAGGTAGACCAAATTTATACGCCGTGCGTGGATTTCGGGCACGTCAACGCGCGCGGGCAGGGGTGCTTGAAAACGGCGGCGGACTATAAAGAACTGTTGGAGTTCATGCTCGAACGGCTTGGCTACGAGCGCATGAAGCACTTCCACGTGCATTTCTCCAAAATCATGTACGGCGCCAAAGGGGAAATCAAACACCTTACTTTCGAGGACACCGTGTACGGTCCCGAATTCGAGCCGCTTGCCGAAGCGCTTTGGGAATTGAAGTTGGAGCCCTACGTAATCAGCGAATCGGCGGGCACGCAATCGGAAGACGCCCGCACCATGAAAGATATTTACGAAAGCGTTTGTAAGCGGAAAAGTGCGCAATAAATGGAGCGAAATATAAAAATATCATTGACTTGACGGCGCACTTTTGGTATAATAAGAATATGTTGGCGGATAGATTGCAAAAAATTTACCGTGCGGCGGGCGCGGAAGCACTGTTTATCGAACAGGATTTCCTGCGGCGCTACCTCACGGGATTCTATTCCACGGACGGCTACGTCGTGCTCACTGCCGAGGAATGCTCGTTTTTTGCCGACCCGCGTTACTTCGAAGCGGCGCAAAAGCAGCTTGCAGGAAGCGGCGTTTCGGTAAAAGAGGGCGCGCTCAAAGAAGCGTATGAAGCGCTTGCACCCTACAAAAATATCGGCGTTCCCAAAGCGTTTACCACTTTGGCGCGCGCGGAGAGCCTTACGGGGAAGGGCTTCACGCTAATAGACTGTATGCCCGCCCTGCGCGATGCAATGACGATTAAAACGCCCGACGAGCTTTCGCTGATTGCGCGTGCGTGCGAGATTGCGGAAGATGCGTTCACGGCAACGCTTCCCAAACTCAAAGAGGGAATGACGGAGAGTGAAGCTGCCGCGATCCTCGAATACGAAATGAGATTGCTCGGCGCTTCGGGCGTGTCGTTCGAAACGATTGTCGGCTTCGGTGCGAACGGGAGCGTTCCCCATCACGAAACGGGGGAAACCAAGCTCAAATACGGCGACGCGGTGCTGATCGATTTCGGCTGTAAATACGGCGGCTACTGTTCCGACTGTACCCGAACGTTTTTGTTCGGCGACGATAAAAAACACGAAGAATTTAAAAAGCTTTACGAACACGTACTCGACGCGCATATGCGGGTATTGGAGCAAACGCGCGAGGGCATGACGGGAAAGGAAGCGGACGCAATCGCAAGAGGTGCGCTTGCCGAAAAGGGGTTGGATAAGTACTTCACCCATTCCTTGGGGCACGGCATCGGATTGCAAATCCACGAATACCCCGTGCTCGGACCGCGCAGCGAGGAGAAGCTTTTAAACGGCATGGTCTTTTCGGACGAGCCGGGTGTATACCTTGCGGGGCAGCTCGGCATTCGAATCGAGGACAGCGTGTATATGGAAGGCGGGAATGTTCACACCTTCATGAAAAAACTCGGGAAAAAACTTTTAATTTTGTAATAGATAAGGAGATAATTGATATGGCACAAATTATGGCAGGCGACATCAGAAAGGGCTCGACGTTCGAATACAAGAGCGGCGTTTACACCGTTACGGAATTCCAGCACGTAAAGCCCGGCAAGGGCGCGGCGTTCGTTCGCACTACGCTTAAAAACGTCGTAACGGGACAGGTTCTTTCCGACGAAACCTTCAACCCCACCACCAAGCTCGAAACCGCGCAGGTCGAGACCAAGAAGATGCAGTATTCCTACACGGACGGGGAATTCTACTACTTCATGGATCCCGTCACCTTCGACATGATCCCCCTCAACCACGATCAAGTGGAGGAAGCGCTTCGGTATATCAAGGAGAACGACACCGTTACGGTAAAATCCCTCAACGACGTTCCTTTCTCCGTTGAACCCGAGAACTTCGTGGAACTCAAAGTCATCGAGGCGGAACCCGGCGTAAAGGGCAACACCGCTACCAACGTTACTAAGGCTGCCAAAGTGGAAACGGGCGCAACCTTCCAGGTGCCTATGTTCGTCAACGAGGGCGATACCATTCGTATCGATACCCGTACGGGCGAATACATGAGCAGAGTTTAACGATTATAATTAAATGGCTTGCCCGTTTCCGCAAATGGATGCGGGCTTGTCGTTTATAAAACAGTTATTTGTGAAAAGGCTACGGCATGAAAGTTACGTTTTTGGGGACGGGAGCCGCGGAAGGCATTCCCGCTCTGTTCTGTAATTGCGAATTTTGTAAAGGTGCGAGAAAGAGGGGGGAGATCCGTTCCCGCTCGCAGGTGCTGCTCGACGGAGAACTGAGTATCGAGTTCCCGCCCGACGCCTTTTACCATGCCGCCGCATTCCATATCGACCTTTCCGCAATCAAGTATTTGCTCGTCACCCATTCGCATATGGACCATTTTTA
>CAMWUS010000107.1 GCA_947177495.1 uncultured Clostridia bacterium | reverse complement strand
CCCTTGGAAAGTGCTTTGATTTTTTGCTTCAACCCGATACCGAGCCGGGCAAGCATTTCCTGCGCTTTATCTTTGCGGAAATCGGGGAAGAAATCGGCATAATAAGAAATTTGCTGTTCCACTCTCATCCAATCGCAGAGATAGTTGGCATCCGGCAAGTAGGCGGTAATCGCTCTCGTCGTGTGGTCGGGCTTTTTGCCGTTCACCAAAATTTCGCCCGACGTGGGATGCAACATACCCATTGCAAGTTTGATAAAGGTCGTTTTACCGCTTCCGTTCGGACCCAAAAGGCCGACGATCCCGCCCGTAGGAATGCTGAAATCAACTTGATAGAGCGCCGTAAAGTTGGAATACATTTTGCAAAGCCCCTTGCATTCCAAAATACTGTTTCCGCTCGTCGGCGTTACCGCGTCAAACAAATCTTCCGAGCTATACGCTTTCGGCGCAGATTCCGTTTTCTCTTCCTGTGCGGGTGCAGTTGGTTCCTCTTTCTCTTCCGTGGCCGCAACCTCGGATGCCAAAACCGCTTCCTCGACGGGCGCAGATTCTGAAGTCTGGACTTCCTCATTCTCCGCAAGAACAGGCTCGGCAACAATTTCTTCCTTCACTTCCGCCGAAACGGGTTCGGTAGCCAAAACTTCTTCTTTCTCCTCTGCTACCCCTTCAACGCCCTCGGGTTTCGTCGCCGTTTTCTTTTGCACAGGTTTGGTAGTTTTAGGTTTCGCCGTTGTCTTAGCTCCCGTAGAAGTCTTGGACTTTGCGGTCGTCTTTGTTCCCGTAGAAGCGGAAGCCTTAGGCTTTGTCGTAGTCTTCGTTCCCGCAGAAGCGGAAGTCTTGGACTTAGCCGTTGTCTTAGCTCCCGTAGACGTGGAAGTCTTAGGTTTCGCCTTAGGCTTCGGCGTAGCCTTTGCTTCCATGGCAACGGGCGCAGAAGCCGTAGATTCCGCTTCCGTTACCGAAGTTTCTTTTTCTGTCATACTCTCCTCCTTATTGGGTTTTTTTACGTTTTTGTTTGACGCATTCCGTCAATAAATACTCGATTTGACCGTTCAACGAGCGGAAATCATCCTCCGCCCATCGGCTGAGTTCCGCAAACAGCGTAGATGAAAGCCGCAGGGGAACTTGCTTTTTAATTGTGTTTTCTTGCCGCTTAACGTCTTTCTCCACGCATTACCTCCCTGGGGCGCATCAATATACGCTACCGCTATTCACTATGGGTTGCGCGTCTTTATTGCCGCAAAGCACTACCAAGAGGTTGGATACCATTTGCGCCTTTCTCTCGTCATCAAGCTCTACGATATTCTCGTCGGAAAGCTTTGCAAGCGCCATTTGCACCATGGAAACCGCGCCTTCTACGATTTTCTGCCGTGCCGCGATGATTGCGGAAGCCTGCTGACGTTGCAACATTGCGGCGGCAATTTCGGGCGAATAAGCAAGGTGGGAAATGCGCGCTTCCAAAATATCGATACCCGCCATTTCTACACGTGTTTGAATTTCGTTGCGAAGCACGTCGGCAATTTCCTGTGCGGATCCGCGCAAAGACTTTTCGTCGCCGTTGTTGGAAACGTCGTAAGGATATTGCCGCGCCACTTGGCGGATTGCCGCGTCGCACTGCGTGGAAATGTACGCCATGTAGTTTTCTACGTTAAATACGGCACGTGCGGTATTAACGATTCTCCAAATCACGACGACGGAAATTTCAATGGGATTTCCCTCTTCATCGTTAACCTTTTGCTTGTCGTTGTTGAGCGTCATTGCTTTCAAAGAAAGCTTTCTGCCCGCTCCCGCCGAAAAGCGCGCGGGATTTACCGCAACACAAAACGGATTTACCCAAAAGAAACCGTCCTGCTTCAGCGTACCGTAGTACTTACCGAACAGGGTAAGCACGTATGCTTCGTTGGGCTGTAAAAGCTTAAAGCCCGCCGTTAAAATACAAGCTACAATGAAAATGGCAATCGCTGCAAAAATCAACGCCGTGAGCTCTTCAGGCAAACCGGAAGTTCCGTCACCCGCTACGATTCCCATCACCATGCACACAATGCCGATGACGAACATTGTCAAAATTACGGCAAGCATTGCCCAGCCGCTCTTTTCGCGTGCGCTTTTCTCGTCGATAGCAGTCACGCCGTTTACGCTCTTTTCCATAATACTTCTCCTTTGATGATATCATTTTGATATCAAAATAATAACACAAAAGAAAAGACGTGTCAAGAGTTTTTCCAAAAATTGTCAAATATTTTCGCCGCGGCGCACAAGAAGTTTTTCTAATATGCGTTTGCACGCGATGCGGCAATGCTCGTAGCTGAGCCCGCCCTGAAAATAAGCGGTATACGGCTTGCGGATAGGCGCGTCGGCGGAAAGCTCGCTCGTGGCGCCGTTCACAAAGGTACCTGCCGCCATGATCACCTTACAGTCATACCCGGGCATATCCCAAGCCTCGGGACGCACAAAGGAATCGATAGGCGAACATTCCTGCACACTGCAAATAAAATCGGTGAGCTCCGCTTCCGTTTGGAAACGAATGGCACGCGTGATGTCCGCGGGTATTTTCCCGATTTTGGGGAAATTCTCGTAGCCCAGTGTCTCCAGACATTTCCCGATAAGTAAGCTCCCTTTGAGTGCTTGCGCAACCGCATGCGGTGCCAAAAACAGCCCCTGATAAAACAGTCTGTAGCCGTACGCGTAAGAGCCGACTTCCGAGCCGACGGAAGGCGCAGTCAAGCGGTTTTCGCAAGCGGTAATGTATTCTTTCTTGCCTGCAAGATAGCCGCCCGTAGGAGCAAGCCCGCCCCCCGGATTTTTAATAAGCGAACCCGCAATCAAATCGGCGCCGACCGCACAGGGCTCAACTTCTTCAACAAACTCCCCGTAGCAGTTATCTACGAAAATACACCCCGTAAACCCGCTTTTACGGACGAGTGAACACATTTCCGCGATTTGGTTTACGGAAAACGCGTCGCGGAGCTCATACCCGCGCGAACGCTGAATATAAACCATTGTATAGTTCTTCTTCGCAAGCGCATTACGAACGAGCTCAGGTTGTACAACCCCGTCTTTGCTAAGGGACACTTCATCAAAAGCAATTCCGAAATCGGCAAGAGAGCCGTTTCCCTTTCCGTAAACGACGCCACGCAATGTATCGTACGGCGTTCCCGTAATGCACAAAACGCGATTGTTCGGGCGCAACACGCCGAAGAGCGCTACCGTTATCGCGTGCGTGCCGCTGAGCAATGCGGGAGACACGACTGCGCTTTCCGCACCGAATGCACGCGCATAAACCTTTGCAAGCGCTTCCTTCCCCTCGTCGCCGTAACCGTAGCCGTTTGTGGCGGCGAAGTGACGAACCGCAATCCGCTCTTCACGAAATGCTTCCAACACTTTATCGGTATTTAAAAGCGATATTTTGTCAATGCGGCGGAAATCTTCAGCAAGACTGCTTTCCGCATTTTTAATCAGCTCTTCCGCTTTCATAAATCGAAATTACCTCTTGCACCGCATTTTCAGACGGTACAATCCAACTCAAATTTTTTGTTCTTTTAAAGAAAGTCAACTGTCTTTTGGCGTAATGGCGGGTGTTTTTCTCGATTATGTCACACATAGTACTCTGAGAATCGCCGTTTTTCAAACATTCCACCACTTCTTTATAGCCAATCCCCTGCATGCACTGCGCATTTTCGGGCACACCGCTTTCAAGCAGAGCTTTCACCTCATCCACAAGTCTGCGCCGAAACATCTCTTCTACACGAATGCGAATCCTGCGATACAGCTCTTCTCTCGAATAGTCAAAGGCTACTGCGGTAAAGTCGTAACGCGGAACGTCGCCGTCTTGTTGTTCGGACTTTTTGCGCCCCGTTTGTTCGTAAATTTCAAGCGCACGAATTACGCGTTTCGTATCGTTCGGGTGTAGAATCTGCGCGCTTTCGGAATCGACCTCTTTGAGCCGCTCAAACAGAGCATCCTTCCCAAGCTCGTCCGCCATGCGTTCGTACCGAGCGCGGATTTCCGCATTTGCAGGCACGTTCCCGTACGAGTGCGAATACAGTAACGCATTCATGTAAAATCCCGTACCGCCGCAAAGAATGGGTGTTTTCCCCCGCGCTATAATATCCTCGGCAATCGGAAGCGCAAGCCGTTCGAAATCGCTTACGGAAAAATTCTCGGTCGGTTCCGCCACGTCGATCATATAATGAGGAATTCCCCCGCGATCCTCTTCGCTCGGTTTTGCCGTGCCGATATTCAGCCCACGGTAGACAAGCAATGCGTCGCAGGAAATAATTTCTCCGTTTAAGCGTTTGGCGCATTCCACGGCAAGAGCGGTTTTGCCGCTTGCAGTTGCCCCGCATACGACGAGGAATTTCATACAATCCTCTTAAATAGCTTTTCGATTTCGCTCTTCTTCATCTTAACCGCAACCGGTCTCCCGTGCGGACATCTAAGCCCCATATCGCCTTCCGCTTCCTCGATGAGAGCACGCACCTCTTGCTCCGTGAGGAATTCGCCGCCTTTCACTGCGGCCTTGCAAGCTGCGCTTGCAAGTTTATCTTTGAGTAAATCGGCAAGCTTTATGGCGCGCAAGCTTTCCATGGAACCGAGCAAATCTCCGAAAAAGCGTTCTAAATCGATAGCTTGCAAATCAACGGGAACGGCGGAAATTTTAATACTCGTACCGCCAAATTCCTCCGCTTCGAAGCCAAGATCGCGAAGAATTGTAAGATTCTTTTCGAGAAAGGCAAACTCTTGCGCATTCATATTGAGAATATAAGGCACAAGCATAGGTTGGGACATCGGCTCGCGCCGCTCCATACGGGCTTGCAGACGGTTGAAAATCAATCGCTCGTGCGCCGCATGTTGGTCAATAAAATAGGCGTTGTCGCCCACCTCGTAAATAAGATATGTACGGAAAAGCTCGCCTTTATACTGCAAATTCTGCGGATCGATTTTTTCCTGCACTACCTTTTTCTGCTCGGTTTCCCGCAAATACTTTTGATTCTCCGCAAAAACGTCCTCTTTCGGTGCATGTACCGTAAAGGTAGTCGTTTCCTGCGGCTCGAAAAAGCGGGGCTCCGCTCCCTTGTTAACGGGCGTAAGGTCAAACGCAAGTTCCCTTTTTGCCTGCACATAGCTCATTTGCGGTATTTTTGTCGGCTCCGCTTTCGCAGGGGCTGCCGTTACGGGCTTTGCCGCTACCGTTTCCACCCGCTTCGGTTCTTCTATCTGCACCGCCTTGGGGACCTCCGCTAGATATTCGAGCGCACGGGAATTGCCGTCAAGTACCGCCGATATCACGGAATAAACGCAACCGTATATAATTTGATTGTCCGCAAAGCGCACATCCGCCTTGTTGGGATGCACGTTTACGTCTACGATTTCGGGCGGGATATCCAAGAACAGCACGTAAAAAGGATATTGCCGCTTCATTGCATAGGACTCGTACGCGTTTGCAATCGACATGCTTACCTTTTGATTGACGACATACAGT
>CAMWUS010000106.1 GCA_947177495.1 uncultured Clostridia bacterium | reverse complement strand
ATATAGTATGTCAGCAAGCATATTCGGCGGAGGCGTTTATTTTATGGAAAAGTTTCAGGTTTACGAGGAGATCGCGTCGAGGACGGGCGGTGAAATTTTCATCGGCGTCGTCGGTCCCGTCCGTACGGGGAAATCTACCTTTATCAATCGGTTTATGCGCGAATTCGTCTTGCCCGGCGTTACGGGCAACAAGAAAAAGCGCTATACCGACGAGTTGCCGCAATCGGCGGCGGGCAAAACGGTTATGACGACCGAGCCCAAATTCGTGCCCGAAGAGGCGGCGGAAATCAAGGTGAAGGATGCCGTCGCGCGCGTTCGCCTTGTGGATTGCGTCGGCTACCCCGTGGAAGGCGCGGCGGGCTTCGAGGAAGAGGGTGCGCCCCGCCTTGTAAAAACCCCGTGGCAGGATGCTCCCGTGCCGTTTGAAGCGGCGGCGGAAGAGGGCACCCGTCGGGTCATTCACGACCATTCGACAATCGGCATTTTAATGACGACGGACGGTTCCGTTACCGGCTTGGAGCGGAGCGCCTACGAGCGCGCCGAGGAAAAGGCGTACGCGGAGCTTAACGAAATGGGCAAACCTTTCGTAATCTTGCTCAACTGCGCAAGACCTTCGGAAGCGGAGGAGCTTCGCGCGCAGTTGCAGGAAAAATATTCGGCGCCCGTCATTGCGGTCAACGCGGAGGAGATGACGCAAGAGGAAATCTCTGCCGTATTGGAACGCATTTTGTACGAGTTCCCCGTGCTTTCCATCGACGTGGATTTGCCCGATTGGATGCGCGTGCTCGATGCGGACAGCCCGCTTGTATCGGAAGTTTTGGGAGAGCTTCGTAACGTTTCGCCCAAGATTTGCAAAATGAGCGATTGCGCGTTGCTCGACACGCTCTTTGCGGAGAGCGAACGGCTTATGCCGCCCGCGAAGTTGGAAATCGACGCGGCGACGGGGCGCGCACGTTGCAAAGTGACCGCCAAGGAAGGCGCATTCTACGAAGTGCTTTCCGAGCAATGCGGGCAAAAAATCGATAACGATTTCGCACTGATGAGTTTCGTTTCCGAACTCGCGCAGGCGAAGAAAGTATATGCACGCGTCGGGCAGGCGTTTGCCGACGCGCAGGAATTCGGGTACGGCATCGTTCCGCCCGAGGAAGAGGAAATGAACCTTTCCGAGCCTACGCTCGTAAAGAAGAGCGGAAGAGTGGGGGTAAACCTGCGCGCCGACGCGCCGAGCTACCATATTATCCGCGTAGACGTGAGCGGGGAAGTGCATCCCGCCCTCGGCAACAAGGAGCAGAGCGAAGCGTTCGTCAAGCAAATTGCCGACGACATGGAAAACCAACCCGACCGCGCATGGAATACCAATATGTTCGGCAGAACGCTCAAAGAAATGTTGGGCGAGGAGCTGTTCGTGAAGAACCGTTCGATGAGAGACAACGTACGCAAAAAAATGCGGCGGACGGTCACGCGAATCGTCAACGAGGGGAAGGGCGGAGTTATCTGCATTCTTTTATAAGGAGATTGGGAAAATCGGCGTTCGCGCCGATTTTTCATATACAAATTTTTTTCACGCAGCCCTCAAAAAAGTTATTTCAGGGGTTGACAAATTCAGGCGGAAGAGGTTATAATAAAGAGGATATAGATTCTATCATAAATATAATTTCGGCGAAGCTTTTTCGCCGTTTACGGGAGGGTAACATGGCAGGAGCTTTACTTGCAAATGAGCTGGTCATTTGGCTTATTATCGGGATTGTGGCAGTCGTTGCGCTCTGTGCTACGGTGTGTGCGGTCATCTTTTACAGGCTTGCCAAGAGAAATGAGGAAGCACAAAAAAAGAGTGCCGAAGAGGCGCAATCCGCGCTCGCCGAGAGTGTGGATCAAACGCAACTCATCGCAGAAGATGTGCCCGTAGAGGAACCCGTTCGCGAGCAAACTTCCGCACAGCCTGCGGAAGAACCCGTTCCCGAAGAGGCTCCCGCAGAGGAAACGGCGGAACAAATCCCCGCGGAAGAGCCCGTTCCCGTTTTGGACGAAACGGATGACGAGGATGACGACGAGGAAGAAGAGCTCGTCGGGAAAGTAATATTTACTTCGGCAAACCGTCTTGTAGAAGTGCGCTACGACAAGAGCTATACCGCGCGCCTCATTCAGACTTCCGACAAAAACAAGAGCTATTATTCGGAGCTGAAAAACGAGTTGCTCCGTTATCGCCGCGTTAAATCGCGTATCAGTTGGAAGCAGGAGAGCTTCCGCAAAGGGCGCGATTTAAAAGCGAAAATGGAGATCCGCGGCAAAACGCTTTGCCTGTACCTCGCGCTCGATCCCGCAAAATTCGAGGACAGCAAATACGTCGTAGAGGACGCGTCGGACGTAAAACGCAATCTCGACGTGCCCTGCAAGTATCGTATTAAAAACGACCGCCGTCTGCGTTACGCCAAAGAGCTTATCGCTATGGTGTTCGAGGGTACCGACGCCGTTTATAAGGAAACGGAAATCGTAGATTACGCAAAGGACTTCCCTTACGAGGAAACGCAGCCGCTTCTCGAACGCGAGCTAATAAAGCTCATTCGTGTGAGAGAGGACGGCACGGAAGAGCCCGTCGACGAAGTATTGGAAGAGGTTGCGCCCGCAGAAGAAATCGTTATTCCCGAGGCACACGAAGTCACGGCGGCGGAAGCGGTGAAAGAGATGAAGGACGAGGTTGCAAGATTGCTCGTACGCGAGAGCGGAAACGTAAGCGTGCGCGGCAAGCAGACCATCGTCAACGTCGATACGCTCGGCGAATACTTCAACGAGGGTGAAACGGTCACGCTCGACGATATGAGAGAGCGCATTCCCTTCCTCAATAAGAGCGCGACTTGGGTAAAGGTTTTGGCGCGCGGGCGGCTTTCCAAAGCGCTCGTGGTGGAAGCGGACGATTTTTCGTTGGACGCAATTAAGATGATAGTCCTCGCAGGCGGTACGGTATACCGCAAACGCGAAGAGTAAGAGTTTCTATAAACAGAGTACGGTCAAAGAGTGTAGCTAACAGTTACGCTCTTTGTGTTATTACGATAAGTTTGCAAGAATTCATTTTTTTATTAGATGTATTCGCGTGAGGGAGATTATGGCATACGCTCCAAAGAACCGAAGATTCGACTTCATGGATTTTAATTTTTTGATTACTGCAATTTACATTGCCTTTGCATTTTTGATTGTATGGGTTATGTTTTTTACGTATGCACATCATTCCAAGTTTCAAACCGTTACGGGAACAGTCACATATTTTAAAGAGCATAAAGAAAATTGGTTGGACGTTCTTGCAGGGGCATTTGGTTCCGGTTCTGACGGTTCCTATTTAAAAATTCGATTTGCAGACGATACGTATTTTGAAGCAAAAACCAAGATATATAAATACATTGATGCGGAATTGTTCTCTAACCTTGTTGTCGGTGACGAAATTACTATCGTTTTTGCAGGTGAAGGTCAGGGCGGAAAAAATAATATTTACGGAATAGAGTATAAGGGAAACATCTATTTAAATGCAGAAGAGGTGTTGTCGAATTTGAATAAAAAGCAAAAGATAGCATATATCGTATGTCCGATTTTATTGACGATAGTATCGGTTACGGCATGCGGATTATATGTCTTAAACTTTAAAAAGAACAGGCATAAAGTTGTGAAGGAACCGAAAAACGATTTTATGAACTGCGAAGAGTAATTTAAGAACTATAAAAGCGCGGCTTGCCGCGCTTTTTGCTTTTGTGCTATGCCGCGGGGCAGAAAAATTTTCCAACAAAAATGCGAAATACTATTGAAATTTTCTGTGTTATGATTTATAATATAACCAAAGAAGAAAAAGTAAAATGGTTTGGTTAAAAATATAATAAAACCGTTTGCAAGAGGGGGATACATGGAACAACGAATTGCGGAAATGATTACAAGCGGCGTCTGTGCGTTGGGCATCGAATTCGGCTCTACTCGCATCAAAGGCGTGTTGGTGGATAATCAAAACCGTCCCATCGCTTCGGGCAGTCACGAATGGGAAAACCGTTTCGAAAACGGCATTTGGACGTATTCGCTCGAAGATATCGTTACGGGTATGCAGGATTGCTTTGCAAAGACCGCGGCGGACGTAAAACAGAAATACGGCGTAACGCTGAAAAAAATCGGCGCAATCGGATTTTCCGCCATGATGCACGGCTATATGGTGTTCGACAAAGGCGGTAATTTGCTCGTGCCGTTCCGCACGTGGCGCAACAATAACGCGCAGGAAGCGGCGGAGAAGCTCACCGAGCTTTTCGGCTATCACATTCCTGCCCGTTGGTCGATCGCGCATCTCTATCAAGCCATTTTAAACGGCGAGGAGCACGTAAAAAATATCGCTTATCAAACCACGCTCGAAGGCTTCGTGCATTGGCTTTTGACGGGTAGAAAGGTCATCGGAATCGGCGAGGCTTCGGGTATGTTCCCCGTAGACCCCGAAACCAAGATGTACCACGCGCACATGCTCGAAAGCTTTGACGAAATTCTGCAAGAGAAAAATCTTCCTTTCCGCCTCGAAGATATTCTTCCCAAAATTATGGTCGCGGGCGAGGACGCAGGACGGCTCACGGAAGAGGGTGCGCGCATTCTCGACCCTACGGGGACTTTGGAGAGCGGTGTTCCGTTCTGCCCGCCCGAGGGAGACGCGGGCACGGGCATGGTGGCAACCAACAGCATTCGCCGCCGTACGGGCAACGTTTCGGCGGGAACGAGCGTGTTCGCCATGATCGTTTTAGAGGGCGAGCTGAAAAAGGCGTATCCCGAAATCGACCTCGTTACAACTCCCGTCGGCGATTTGGTGGGTATGGTGCATTGCAATAACTGCACTTCCGACATCAACGGTTGGGTGAACCTGTTCGGGGAATTTGCGGCGCTCGCGGGTGTGGATATTCCCAAATGGAAGCTGTACGATATGCTCTACTTCGAAGCGGAGAAGGGCGACAAGGACTGCGGCGGACTTACGGCATACAACTATGTTTCCAACGAGCATGTGACCAAAGTGGAAGCGGGCAGACCGCTGTTTGTGCGCACGTCGGAGAGCAAATTCAATCTTGCCAACACCATGCGCGCGCACCTCTATTCGGCGTTCGGCGCGCTTAAAGTGGGTTGCGACATCATGCTGAAAGAAGAGGGCGTTCGCCTCGACCGCATTACGGGACACGGCGGGCTCTTTAAAACCGAGCGTGTCGGGCAAAGCATTTTGGCGGCGGCAATCAACGCGCCCGTCACCGTTATGAAGACGGCGGGCGAGGGCGGCGCTTGGGGTATGGCGATCCTTGCCAATTACTTAATTTCCAAAGAAAAGGGCGAAACGCTCGAAGCTTATCTCGACGAGAAGGTATTCAAGGGGCAGGAGGGTGTCACGATTGCGCCCAACCCCGAGGACGTTGCGGGCTTCGAGGAATTTGCCAAGCGGTACGTAGGCGGGTTGCCCGTCGTTCGCGCCGCAGTCGAACATATTTGAAAAGGGGTAGGTCATGTTAGACGAATTAAAGAAAAAGGTTTTACA
>CAMWUS010000105.1 GCA_947177495.1 uncultured Clostridia bacterium | reverse complement strand
CTTCCAACGTGACGGATGCCGTCGTGGTTGCGGGCGGGTTTGTCGTGTCGTCCGTCTTGTCGCCCGGATTGTCGCTCGATTCGCCGCAGCCGCACAAAAGAATAGCGAGGCAGAGCGGCAAAAGCGCCAGCAAACTCCATAATTTTTTCATAATCATCCTTCCTTATTACTTAGTCGGGGAAGCTTTGTCGCGTTAGATATGTATTACGCGATAAGCCGTTCCCTTCTTGTTTTTAACTTCGCGATATCCCGTATCGTCCCATTGAATGAAAATTTCGTTCCCGAGATCGTCCGAGAAATCGTATTTGCCCGTGCCGCTGATGAGGAACGTGAGTTCGGTGTAGCCGTCCATCGCGCTGCCCACGTCCGAACACAGCTTGCCGCCCCTCAAATTGAGCGGAACGCATTTGTTCTCGCGCATGAGTACGGGCGTTCTGCCAAGTTCGAAGGTATGCACCCCGCCCGTATAGCACTTGCCCGTGAAGAGGTCGTACCACTTCCCTGCGGGCAAATACACGCTGCGGGTATTTACGTAGTCCTCCAAGACGGGCGCAACCAAAATTGCGTCGCCGAGCATAAATTCGTCTTCTATCCCGTACACGTTTTCGTCTGCGGGGAATTCCAACACCAAATGGCGCATGGGCGGAATGCCCGTCTTGCCCGATTCGAGCATGAGCGCATATTGGTAAGGAACGAGGTTATAGTGCAAATAAAAGCTTTCGCGCAGGCGGGGAAGCATTGCGGGATCTTTGTGGAAGTCCGCCATGTTCCAAGGGCTTCTGTCGTTCGTGTGCCAAGCCCCCGCGAAATCGCACCTGCCGTTGCGCACCGCCTCGCTGTGCCACTGCATAACGGGCACGAACGCCGCCGTTTCCACGGCGCGGCAGTACAGCTCCTTGGTGGGAAGGTAGCCCGCAAATCCGCCGATATCGAAGCCCCAGCAGTTCACACCCGACATACTCGCCGTCATGCCCGCCTTTAAGATAGAGCGGTATTCCGACCAAGTGGATTCCTGATCGCCCGCCCATACGACGGAGAAACACGGGGTTTCCTGTCCGCCCGCGCGGGAGAACACAATGCCCTCTTCGCCGACGAATTTGGCGTACGCTCTGCTGTAATTGACGCTGAACTGATTTTGCCCTTCCAAGCCCGTCGTTCCGTCCGAGAACGTAACGGTGTGGTCGTGGATAAATTCGCCGCCGTCCGTTTTAAATCCGTCGACGCCGAGCTCTTTGAGGTGCCGATAATGGTTGAACCAGTGCTCGGTTGCAACGGGATTGGTGAAGTCGGGAACCATATCCCCGATGCACCAAGTGTGCGGAATTTCGTAAGCCGAACCGTCCGCGTTCTTGACGACTTCGCCGTGTTCGCGAACGTAATCGTTATTCGCAAGCCGTTGCTCCTTGTTGTAGGAGCTCATAATGTTTTCGCCCTGCGCATGGCTTGGAACCGTCCAAAGCAGGAGTTTTAGCCCCGCCGCGTGAATGTCGTCTACAAGCTTTTTGGGGTCTTGCCAAAACTCGGAAGCGGAGGTATCGATATCCTTTGCGGAAATCACCTCTCCGACCTTCTTAGGCTTGCAGCGACTCCCGCTCCAACAGTAGTAGGTGGAATGATCGCTCCACGGCTCTATGACGAGCACGCTGTGCGGGAAATTGTGTTTTTTCGTCAGCTCCAACTGCTCTTCGACTTCCTGCTGGGTGTGCCAACGGTTGGAGCTCATCCAAGCGCCAAGCACCCATTTGGGGAATACGCGGGGCATACCCGCGAGCGAGCGGAACTCGGAAATAATCTCTTTCGGCGTTCCCTCCAAAAGCCAAACCTTCGCCTGTTCGCCCTTGCTCCCCACGGGGAATTCAACCGAAATCACGCCGTCTTGGCGCAGGTCGAAATCCACTTCCACGTAGGTTTCCACGTACAGCCCGAACCCGTCGGGCGTGAGGAAGAAAGGCATGGATAGATATGTATAGTCGCCCTGATAGAAGCACCTTTCGCGCACGCAAGCGCGCACAAATTTGCCCTTTTGGTTGCAACTGTCAAACTTTTCGCCGAAGCCGAATACGGCGCGGTAAGGTCTTTTGAGCGTTACACGGAAACCCGTACCCGTTCTTTCGACGCAATCTAACTGCTTCATTTGCTTTCGCTTATCTCCTTATTCCTTCACCGAACCGATCATAAGTCCGCCCTTAATGTATCTGATAACGTAAGGGTAGCAGCAGATAATAGGAATGATACTTACAAGCATCGCCGCGGCTTGAATGTTCATGCGTCCCATCAAAATCGCGTCGTCGCTCTTGGTGGTGCTCAACCGCTCGTTCAGCAAGTAGAGATAATATGCAAGCGGGAAAGCGTTGGTCGCCTTAGGGCTGATGAACAACAATGCGGAACCGTAGCCGTTCCATGCGCCTACCATAGAGAAGAAGCAACAGCTTCCGATTACGGGCAGCGACATGGGAATGACGATTCTGAAAAACATTTGGATTTCGGTAGCGCCGTCGAGCCGCGCCGAATCTTCGATGTCCTTGGGAAGCCCCTCGAAGAACACCTTGAAGTAGAGCAGGTTGCCGACGTTACTGATAGAAATCAGTACGCACGACCAAATGTTATCGGTGAGATTGAGCTGCAACATCAGCATGTAAATGGGAGCGGTGCCCGCCGAGAACAGCATGGTGATGATGAAGTACATCATGATGCCGCCGCGGATGGGACAATCGCGCTTGGAAAGCGGATACGCCGCCATAGCTTCTACCAAGTTACTGCCGATGGTAACGGTAAGCGTAAGCAATACGGAATTGCCGAACGCCGTCCAGAAATACCCCATCTCGCTTCCCTTGAAAATTACGCTAAACGCGTACCAAGATATTTTCTTGGGGAAGATAATTACGTTTTTATTAAAATTATAATTGTTAAACGCCAGCGAGAAGAAGTTGAGGAGCGGGAGCGCAATTACAATCATGAAGAGCACGAGCAATACGATGTTAATGATAACAAGCGCCGTATCGAGCTTGCTCTCCTTGATTTTGTTGGGGTTTCTCTTGAAAATTTCTTTGATGTTTTTCATGTTCCCCCTCCTTACCACAAACCGCGCTTTAAGGTCTTGGTCGTGATGAAGTTCCCCACGATCATGAGCGTTAACCCCACGAGTCCGTTGAACACGCCGAGGGTTGCCGCCATAGGAATATCGGGTTGCATGATTGTGATATCGTACAAATATACATCAAGCGTCAACTGCGACTCTTCGATATCCGTCAACATATTAAACAGTGGCAAGACGACTTCCAACCCCGTTGCAAGCATACCGCTGATGTTGAGTACAAGCATGAGCGCAATGGTGGGAATAATCATGGGAATGGTGAGATACCACATTTTGTGGATCCTGTTTGCCCCTTCCAAAGTTGCCGACTCGTAAAAGCTCTTGTCGATTGCGATGATGCCGGCGTAGAACATGATACAGCCCCAGCCCGAACCTTTCCATGCGGAAAGGAAGATGACGAAAAACTTGTATAGCCCCTGTTGCTGCATGAGCGGGTGATTGGGTTCATTGAGTTTGAGCGTCACGAGTAAATTGTTGAGTGCGCCGCCGTCGCCGTCAAGTAAGCCCGACCAGGTGGCGATAACCACCGCCCATGAAAGGAAGTTGGGAATACAAATGACGATGAGTACGACCTTTGCCATCGTTTGGCTTTTGAGTTCGGAGAGTTGAACGGCAATAAAGATAGACAGCGGGAAACAAATTACCAACTTTATGATATTGATAAGCAGCGTGTTTCCCACCGCTTTGAAGAACTTATCGTTGAAGATATTGCCGAAATTTTCCAACGTCCAGTATCCGTCCGCCATGACGTTCCATAAACCGATACGCCCGAAAAGCTTGAAATGTCCGGAATCCTTAAACGCGAACAGCACACCCAACATGGGGATATACGAGAAAATAAAGGTAAAGAGTGCGGCGGGAATGATAAACCAAAGTACCTTGCGATATTTGATAAACCGCTTTTTTTGAAGGCTCCAAAACTTGGGTTCTTCAAATAGGCTTCTATCTACTCCCAACACCGATTCCGCTTTCTCGATTTCGTCAAGCCCGGAGAGGGCGGACGTCTCCAAGGCGTCCGTCGTCTCCTGTTGCATTACGTCGTTTTCCATAACCGCTCCTTAATTTGGCCAGTTGGGTTTCACCTGAGTAAACCAGGAAGTCATCTCCGTAACGATTGCGTCAGACCAGTAGTAGTATTTCGTGCTACCGCTCTTCGAGTATTCGGTTTTGAGACTCTCTCTCGTATTCTCGATCATTCTCGTCGCCTCACCCTTTTCCGAACTCATTGCCGCCGCAACGCCGCGGAGGGCTTTGGTACGAGAGAGAATGTTTACGTTCGACCAGCTCTTGAGCGGAGGCATCATCGACATGGGATTTTTGATGACCGTATCGTCCATAGGTACGGTAACCGGCCATGCATCGAAGCCCGTTTCGCGCAGGTGGAAAAGCACTTTTGCCTCTACGCGGTTGGTGCCGTTGCAGTACTGCGAGTTGTCGGCAATCTGTTGAATATAACGGTCGGTGAGCTGAATCCAGTAACCACCGCCGGAAACGGTCTTTTCGTTGCCGTCGTCGTCTACCGTTTTGTAGCTGTAAGGATCCATGAAGATAATTTTTTCTTTATAATCTTCGTAAGGTCTCATGCAGAAGTTGTCTTCTTCCCAAGCCGAAATATCGGGAGCGCCCTTAGGAGCGTCTACTCTGTTCCAGTGCACGCCCTCTTCGCCGCCGTAGTATGCGGCAAAGTTTTCCAACTTCTTTGCAAGGAAGTCGATGGTATTAAGAGCTTCGTCCGCCATGTACCAAGGAATTGCGGTGTAATAACTTACGCCGTCGTCGCCGCCGTGGAGCTTGGCTTTCTCGTGTACGGGAGCCGTGTAGGTCACGCCCGTAACGTCGTTCGTCCAGCTATAACCGTCGGCACGGATACGGGTATTCCAAGAAATACCGTCGTCGTGAACGGTCTGATAGTCGTTGTTGATGTTAAGTTCGTTTGCAAGCGTGCCCTTCGCAACAACCGCTTTGACGAGCGGAGTTACCCACCAATAAGTCGTAAATACGCAGGAGTAAAGCCCGTCTGCAAAGTTGCTGCAAAGCTTGGAGGCGTCACTGTTCTGCCAGCTTGCGGAAAGAATGCTGTTCCGCTTCAACATGTTCATGTATTCGCAATAGTCAATGACGCTGTCGTCGTAGATATAGAGCTGAACATTCTTCTCGTCGTCTAAGCCGAATTCAATGGGGCAGTCGAATGCCGACATGAAAGGCGTAACGCGGCAGGAGTTTTCACCGCCGATTCCGAATGCGTGATAGTTGGTATTCGAACCGAATTTATTCTGCAATTTAAAGAGCGCGTCGGTCACTTCCGTGAGCGTGGACGGAATTTTAACGGTATCGGTCTCTTCGTCATAATAACCGATTTCCTTCAAATGCGCGTTGTTCCATACAAGCGCGGCGTCCTCCATCATGCAATACCCGAAGTCGGGAATCGCATAAATGCCCGTCCATTTGTCCATATCGGTGTAGGTGACCGATTCCCAACCGTAATTCATAAGC
>CAMWUS010000104.1 GCA_947177495.1 uncultured Clostridia bacterium | reverse complement strand
ATTTCCCAATCCTTGTTGAATATGGTGGGATAGTCGGCAATAACGGGTTTGTTGAAGCGCAAATCCGCTACAAGTCCCGATGCGGTTACACTTGCGGTGTACTTCTTGTCGTCGTACCCTACCGCAGTTTTCTTGTTGTTGGTATAACCATTGCCTGCTACAGTTAAGCCCTTAGGCAGGTTGATGAGTTGAATGGACTGTGCACTGCCGTTGTACTCGAACGGTTTCGTGTACTCTACTTCCTTGCTGTCTTTGATGTAGCCCCACTTGACGTTCGTAAGGTCGAAGTCGCCCATCTTCATTTCGACTTCGAGCGTTGCAAAGCCCTTGTGGTCATCCGTTCCGTCGCCGTCGCAGTTTGCCGAATCGAACTTGTGCTCCGTATCGCTTGCATCGATGACAAGCCCGACAACCCAACGGTATTTGCCCAAATCCTGCAAGACCGTAGTCGGTTCCCATTTGTCATCCGAAGCATTGTACTTTTCAAGCTTGTAGGCGCCCGTAGGATAACGCGTGCTGTCGATAGAGATGTAATTGTATGCACCCGGCAATTTGTCGCCTACACCCATTTTCAGGTTGAAGGTGTAAGACAAACCGTCCAAATCGGTAACGCTCGTTTCGTCTTTATAAGCGAATTTCAACTCGCTCGTGGTCGTCCATTGCGCTTTCGATGCATTCGGCTTGTTGGAGATATACTCCCACGAAAGCGCGCTCGTGTTGACCGATGCGGAATCGACGGTAAAGGTTACACGGTCGGTAGGATCCGTTTCGGTATCATCCCATGCGTAGTTCTTGCTCACGGCGTCCGTCGTGTCGATTTCGAGAATCAATACGTAGCCGCCCGAAGTTCCGAACGTGGTGGTGTTCGCAGGGATATTCAGCGTGGTGCCCGTGATATCGGAAGAAGCGCACTCCGCTTTCGCCGTGTCTGCGGCGTTCTCCTCTTTCCAATAAAGCTTTACTTTTACGACGTCGTCGGTGCCGCCCGTCTGATAAGGCGAAGTCGCCTGATACGCCTTTGTCGATTCGTTATAATACTCGATTGCGTACGTGATATTGACCGCTTGTGCGCCCGCTTCCCAAACCCAAGGCATGCCGTCCAAATCGTTCGTCCAAGTAGATTTGATCTGCGCGCCCTTTACGGTAATCGTCACTTTGCGCTCGGCCGAGGCATCGTTGTCGTCCCATACGTAGTTTCTGTCGTTGCTGACTTTAAACTTCATTTCGTACGTGCCCGCGTTCTTCACCTTAATGGTCTTGGAACCTTTGTCGAAGGTGAGCGCAGCCGTTCCGTCGGATACGGGGTGCGTAGCGGGTGCGGGATCGGGCTCGGCAATGTATTTGTTCGTGGTGTCTTCAACGAATGCCATCTCCGTGCTGTCGAAGCTCGTCAGCGGGATACTCTGCACCGTAGAATTGTAGTAATACGTAGCAGTGGGCGCGGTAGGTACCGTTACCTTCTTTTTGGTAATGGTGAATTTTTCGGAAGTTGCCTTCTTTAACACGTAGTTTTGTACGGTTGCCGTGTTTACGAAGGTAGCCTTATACTCGCCGCCGTCCTTAGGTGCGTTGGAGTTACCAAAGTTGCGCGCATTGCCCTTCTCGTCGTTTCCGCTGTCATCGGTGAAGCCGTCGGCATCCCCCGCCTTACCGTAGGTATTATCCAAGCCCAAATAGTAGAACACGGGTACGGGTTGACCGGGGTCGCTAGACAGTCCACTAGGCGCGTCGATATAGTCGATTCTTGCGGTAGCCGCCTGACCGGTATACTCGTCGCTGTACGCACCGTCTTTCTTGCTGAGTTCAACTGCCGCGCCGCCGCCTTTCGGGATGCGCTCTACGACGATTTTATAATTGAGTTCAATCGCCTTGATTGTAAAGTCGAAGTGATAAACAAGGTCTTCGTGGTTGTCTACATGAATGCGTACGTAAATGACGTATTCGCCCGCATTTTTAATAGTAGGCGCCTTCGGGTCCCACTTCGAAGCGTTCTTCGGGTCGTTATCCGGCTCGGTAAAAGTCGCCTTGTCGTCCGCTTCCTTTTTGGTGATAACCGTATCCCAATATGCAATGGTAACGGTTGCGTTTTGATTGCCCTTCTTAACAACCGTAACGTCGGGCAATGCAATGGTTGCGCTTGTGACGCTAGGGTTGTAGGTCGCTTCCTTGAAAGCGGGCTTGTTGTTGCTGTCCTTAGGTGCAAGATTTTCATTTACGGAAAGCGTGGCCTTGCGCACTTCGAACTGCGCGCGTTTGGTGTTGCTATCTAAAATATCGTCCCCTGCCGTAGTTTTAAACTTCACGTCGTAGTTGAGGTTATACGAAGTGAAAACAACGTTAATGTCGTACTTCTTTACGTCGCGGAACGTTCCCGCAGATATTTGTGCGGCAGTCAATTCCGCAGTACTCGACAATTCAATCGGGGCTTTTTTGTTGGTGCCCACCGTGGTAAGGTCTTCGGCTACGAATTCCTTACTGCCCGTATCGTAACGCCAGCCGCCCTTGTAAACGGGGTTGCCCGTAGGCTTTCCGTCGTCCGTAATGGGGTTGCCCTCTGCGTCCTTCGCCTGCGTGTTGTTGAAGTACTCGTTAATGGTAATCGGAGTTGCATATTCCGCCCAATCGTCGTTGAGAATGAGCGTAACTTCGCGCTTGGTTATCGTGTACTTGCCGTAAGTAATGCTTGCGATGTTGTAGTTTTTGTTGGTATTCCAACACTTACCCCCATCGTTCCATTGCGGGCGAATGTTATAGATACCGATGTTATAGTAAGGGTCTTTTTCAAGCGTCAAGCCGATATCGGAAGCGGAAAGACCTAAGTCCGTGGTCGCCGTCAGCGTTTCCAAAGCTTCGCCGTAAACGCTCGTCTTGTCGTCGATAGTTACGTTTACGTTCTTGGGTACGATTTCGATAGTAAACACACCGTTAGAAATGTGCTTTCCGTTCATGACTTTGGAATAATCGACGTTAGAGCCGTAATCCTTGTGACTATACGACTGTTGGTCAATCATAAACGAAAATTGACCCGGCTTATACATACCGTTATCGGCGGTGACCAGCTCTGAAAAATATCTTACTCCATAATTGTTGTTGAAGTAATCGGTTTTCGATTGATTCCACTGTTGCGTGGACATTGCCAAATCCGTACTGTTGCACCCGATTGCAGTGCCCGGGAACGAAGTATGCCGAACTACCGTCGCATATGTCGGGTTCTTGCCTGCCTTGCTCCAATCCGTAAAATCTACCAAAGAGGAGAAAACGTATAGATTACCGTCATCACCCGTGACCTTTGCGCGCACTTCGGATATTCTGCGGTTGGGGTCGTATTCCAATCGAAGGTGAGCCGTGCCGTTAAAGCTGTTAACGGGAATATCGTTACCCGAAACCGTTTCAATTTTAGTGCCGTCCGGCTTTACTACGTCGTATTCCCATTCTATTAACGATTGGTCGGCGACGTTAGCAAGACACAGCTCGCCCGCAGCAGAGACTCGTTGTATTTTTTTGCTTGGGTCGTCTGAGAAAAAGTTTTCCGTACCGTAAAATCCACCGCAGTTATCGTTGTACAAATCGGTAAAACCATAAGTCGTATCACGCGTAATGCCGATATGCGTAACGCCGCCCTTTTGATAATCCGAGTCTACGCTTGCCCCATTGTCGCCATAGGGGCTCATCTTAACGTTTAGCCAAGCTTGCATAGAGGTGGTTGAATACCAAGTCCAAAGGTTGCACGCGTCTCCTCCGGAGTTGTTAATGGCGCTAATCTTCTCCCCTTTGTTGCCGTCGATAACGATGCCGCCGCCGACGTTGACGACAGCCTGATCGCCGCGCGCCGCGAGCGCGACTGCGCCGTAGGTTGAAAGCGATTGCGTATCGTTAACCGTGTTGCAGATATTGCCCGTAATGATGCCGCCGTACAAATTTAAATTGCCGAGGTTCAAAATGGCGCTTCCGCCCACCATCGACTTATTCTCTTTTATGATGCCGCCGTACATGGAAAAAGTAGGGCGATTGGCTGAAGCCATAGAAGTGGTAGTCCAAGCGCCGTGAACCAGAATAGTACCGCAAGCACCGCCGTAATTGCCGGAAATTTCGCCACCGTACATTTTGAATTGCGACTTGTACTGACCTAAGAAAACCGCGCTGGCACCGTCATTCGACAGCTTTGCTCCGGTTACGTAGTTTTTGCTAATTTTGCCTCCGTACATTTTAAAAATGCCGGAATAATTAACTACCCCCGCAGCAGTCGCATAACCATAAGTCGTTGCCACTGCTTCGTTCTCGGAAATCTCTCCGCCGTACATGGTAAAAATCGCTTGGGGGTTAACGGCTGCCTCGGATATAGGGAATACGTTTTGGTTGATAGTAACCGCGCCGAAGTATCCATCATCTTCTGGGTTACTCGCGTTTACAGACTTCGTTGTAGCTGTTGAGGTGTTTTTATAAATTTTGCCGCCGTATAAATTAAACTTGGGAAAAACCTTAATTTCGCTTGTCGTCTGCCTACAAAACAGCGCTACGCCGCTACCGTAATTTGCCTTGTTGTCATGAATTTCGCCGCCGTACATATTGAGCTGACCGTTGTCGTTAAGCCCGATTCCGCCACCGCCGCGGTCAGCCTTAGAACCGCCTAAAATCTCGTTCCCGAAGATATAACCGCCGTACATATTGAACGTGCCCATACACATTACGCCTACACCGCTGTATATGGTTTTTGCCGCAGCGCTCGGATACTGCATTGCATAATTGTTACAAATAGACCCGCTGTAAAGATTAACCGTCGCCCCATCGTTTACGTATAGTCCACCACCGATATCCTTGCATGAACCGCCCGTAATGCGCCCCAAATCGTTTCCGTCGGCATCTTTCAAGCCGCTCGTGTCTAAAATGGTTAACGTGCCGGTAACAATTATAACCATTCCGTTTTCGCCGATTGGACTTGATTGAGGAATTTGCCTATCTATTTTGTGCCCGTTCAAGTCAATCGTTATATTTTTATTTTCGGGCACATGAAGAAATCCATAAATAGAATCATGACCGTCGTTAAAAGGTCCTTCCACACTGGGAGTAGCATCACCGAAGCGATACTTCCCCGACGTCGTTTCCGCAAGCCAATCCTCTTCCAAAACAATCAATACGCTTTCGCTTGCCGTAGAATCTGCTACCGCTTGCGTCCATAAGGCTTCTTTTTCGGCGTAAGTGCCTTTCATCATTATGGTCTTTTTAATGGTAGTATTCAAACCGCTTCCGACGTTCGGCGTAGCCGCGAGCGCAGAGTTAATCTGTCCGCTCACCTGCTGTTGCCAATTATTCAGGTCGCCCTCGGGCGAAGAATTTTGCGCAACAAGAACTCCGCCCGTCACAAGACAAGCGGTCATTGCCAAAGATAGCGCAACTTTCGTCCACAGCCCCTTTCTATTCTTTTTGTTCTCTCGGTTTTTCATAGAAAACCTCCCGTTTCCGTTTGTTTTCGTCATTCTGAGGGAAGCGTAGCGACGAAGAATCCCACGAGGCTTTGCACCTTGGACTTCGTTCATGGGACCCTTCGGGCAAGCCTCAGGGTGACGGTGACCCGTCGTTTTTCGCGTTAATCGTAAAATACGACACTA
>CAMWUS010000103.1 GCA_947177495.1 uncultured Clostridia bacterium | reverse complement strand
CGATGACGGGTTCCAACGTGTGCTCGCGGACGCGCTTTGTGAGGTCGCTCCCGTATTTTTCGAGCGCCTCGTACGTTCCCTCGGGATTGTCGCTCTTTACGTTTTGGTTGCCGCGCACCTCTTTCATGCCCTTTAAAAACGTGTCTTTCGTTAAGCCGAAACGGGAAAACAGCTTATCGAGCCCCCGCTCGGAGTTGTCAAACAGGCATAAAAACAAATGCTCCACCGAAACGTATTCGTCTTTCATGCCCGACGCAAGTTTTTCCGCCTCGTTTAGCGTTCGTTGCAGGGCAGACGAGGGATAGCTGCCCGTGCCTCCCGACACGCGCGGAAGCCGTTCGATTTCTTCCCGTACGCCCTTGGAAAGTCCGTCCGCGTCCAATCCTGCGCGTTTGATAATGCGGAAGCAAAGTCCGTCGCGCTCCAAAAGCGCGCTACAAAGGTGCAACGTGGTGAGCTCCGCGTTACCGTATTCGAGCGCAATATTTTGTGCGCTTTGTATTGCTTGAACGGATTTCTGCGTAAACTTATTTGCGTCCATAATATTCACTCCTTGTTCCGATTTCTTTTTTCGCTTGTATTATACCGCAATTTTTCGAATATTAAACAGGAGCGTTATTTCCCCACGAAAAAAGGACGGTTGCCCGCCCTTTGCAAAATTTATTTGTTTATTTGGAATGGATGAATATATCGCTCACCTTCCGAAATAACTACCCTGCCGTTCAGCCTGTCGCGAATACTGTCGCAAAACGCCGTGCAGTCCTTT
Organism: uncultured Clostridia bacterium; assembly: GCA_947177495.1. Taxonomy (GTDB): domain Bacteria; phylum Bacillota; class Clostridia; order Christensenellales; family Borkfalkiaceae; genus Gallimonas. The sequence goes on along the minus strand of CAMWUS010000103.1, from coordinate 4,852 downwards.
TCCCGTACCGCTACTTCGAACTCCGCTTCTTCCCCGAACGACTTGCCGTAATCGGAATACCCTTCGCGCTCCAAAAACTGCATTATCGCATTGACACTGGGATAGCCCACCTTGATACGAAGGGGCACGCATACGTCGTGCTCGCAAATTTTCGCCGCCGATATCCCGAGCGCAGCGGAAGATGAATAGGCGCGCGTCAGCCCACCTGCGCCCAGCTTAATGCCGCCGAAATAGCGCACGACGGCAACCGCCGTTTGGAAGAGCCCCTGCGCCTTCAACACGCCCAAAATGGGCATGCCTGCGGTGCCCTGCGGCTCGCCCGCATCGGAGAAACGCTGTTCGTTCCCCAACCCGTCGGCAATATAGCCGTAGCATACGTGCGTGGCAAGCGGATGCTCCGCACGCACGCGGGCAAGAAAGGCTTTCGCCTCTTCCTCGCCCTCAATATGCGATACGTATGCGATAAAACGCGAACGCTCGATAATTTGTTCCGCGGTATTTTCGCCGAAAACGGAAAGATACATTACACCCGCACGACCTTAATGCGGACTTTCTTTCCCTTAAACAGCGTGAACTCGCCTGCGGGGAGCGGCATATTGACGCTTGTTGCGCGCTCGCCGTTTACGGCAACGCCGCCCTGTTCCACAAGCCGACGCGCCTCGCCGTTGCTCTTGCAAAGCCCCGTGGCAATGAGCGCGCCCAAAAGCTCGGTTGTGGAAGCGGGGATTTCCTTCACGGGCATTTCCCCCTCGCCGCCGAATGCCGCGTGCGCTTCGCTCTGCGCCTTGTCCGCCTTTTCCTTGCCATGCACCATTGCGGTAAGCTCGTACGCAAGCCGTTCCTTGGCGACGTTCATACGCTCGTCGCGGTGCGCGCAAAGCTCGGCAATTTCGGGAAGCGACACGAATGTGAGAAGTTTTAAGCACTTTTCCACGTCGTCGTCCGCGGTATTTCTCCAATATTGGTAGAACTCGTAAGGCGTCGTCTTGTTCTCATCGAGCCAAACGGCGCCCTTTTGCGTTTTGCCCATCTTCTTGCCCTCGCTCGTGGTGAGGAGCGTGAACGTCATGGCAAACGCCGCCTTGTGCTCCTTGCGGCGAATGAGGTCGGCACCCGCGAGAATGTTGCTCCACTGATCGTCGCCGCCGAGCTGCAACAGGCACCCGAACTTGCGGTTGAGCACCAAAAAGTCGTACGCCTGCATGAGCATATAGTTGAATTCGAGGAAGGTAAGCCCCTTTTCCATGCGCGAACGGTAGCACTCCGCCGTGAGCATTTTATTCACGGAAAAGTACGCGCCGATATCCCGCAGGAAATCCACGTAGTTGAGGTCAAGCAGCCAATCGGCGTTGTTTACGATGATTGCACCGTTTTCGCCCTCGAATTCGATAAAGCGTGCCATTTGCTTTTTAAAGCATTCCACGTGGTACTGTATCGTCTCTTTGGTCATCATAGAACGCATATCCGTTCTGCCCGAAGGGTCGCCCACCATCGCCGTACCGCCGCCAATCAGAATGATGGGACGGTGCCCGTGCTGCTGCATGTGCTTCATGGCGATGAGCTGCATGAAGTGTCCCACGTGGAGGCTGTCCGCTGTGGGATCGAACCCGATATAGAACGGCACGCTTTCACTACCGAGCTTTTCGTACAGCTCGTCTTCAAATACCGTTTGCTTGACGAATCCCCGCGCCCGAAGCGCGTCCATTACGTTTTCCATTTTTTCTCCTTCCTCTTGCAAAAATAAAACGGCTTGCGCCCCGCGCAAACCGTACTCATTGAATGCCCATACAATTCACGCGAAAAGATACGTATTAACCGAAATAATACGCGTACTCGTAGCCGTAAATTGCAAGATACAACTGTTTCATAGTTTTATTATACTCGCCTATGCGCCGTTTGTCAAACGAAATAAACGAATTCGAACAAACCGCTCGCAAATTTTTGCCGCTTTATTGCACCAACGCGCGCACAAGCTCGCTTTCCACGGGGTGGCGGTTGAAGAAATCGCGCGGGAGTTCGCCCGTTACGGGGATATCCAAAAGCACGCGCCCCTTTTTGATGACGACGGCGCGTTGAGAAAGAATTGCCGCCTCGTGCACGTCATGCGTGACGAAGATAACCGTACTGCGCTTTTCCTGCCAAAGAGATACGACAAGCTCGACAAGCGATTTTTTAAGAGATAAGTCGATTGCAGAAAACGGTTCGTCCATTAAAAGCGTATCGTGCGGGAACAAGAAGGCGCGCGCTATTGCTACACGCTGTTTTTCCCCGCCCGACAGCTCGCGCGGGTATCTGCCCTCTTTGCCCTGCAAGCCCACGCGGGCGAGCATTTCCATTGCGGCGGCAGTGTCGCTCCCCTTGGGAAGCACGAACATCAAGTTTTGCAACACGGTTAAGTTAGGCAAAAGCTTTGCCGATTGAAAAAGATAGGAAACCCTTCCAACCCCTTCCACCGTGCCCTCGGCGGAAATCATGCCCGAAATAGCGCCCAAGAGCGTGCTCTTGCCCGCCCCGCTCTCGCCGAGCACCGCCGTGATTTCTCCATTCGCAAATTCGATTTCGGGAATTTCGAGCGCGACGGTATCGCCGTACTGTTTTTTGATTGCGGTCAGTTTCACGGTCTCCACCTCACAAGCAAACGATACGCAAGTCGGCACAGCCCTTCGAGCAAAAAGCCCGTTAAAACGGTTACGAGCGTGAGCGCCAAGAGCGCGGGCATTTGCACATACATCTTCGCTTCCTGCATCAGCCCGCCGAGACTGCGATAGGTAGATGCGAGCACTTCGCCCGACACGGTGATTTTTAAGCCCAACGAGAAAATGCCGCCCGCTTGCCCGAGTACGGGAGGCGCCGCCAAAGGCAAATACAGTTTGATTACCGCGCGGCGGTTGCTAACGCGGAACGCGCGAATGAGCTCGCCGTATTCCCCGTGCACCTCGTCGAGCGCGGCAAGCACCGCCGCATACACGGCGGGTAGCAATACGAGCATACTCACAATGACGGGCGCGACGGCGGGAGAAGTCCAGAGCAACAGAATGAGAATGATTGCCACGGTGGGTAAGCTCCGCAACACGGATATAACGGGCGTGAAAAAGGCGCGCACGCCCGTAAAGAGCCGCGCGATTATGCTAAGCCCCGTTCCCAAAACAAGGGACAATGCGAACGCCGCAAGCGTGCGCAGAAGCGTTCCGCCGAACGCCCGCCAAAATTCTCCCGTGCCCAAAAGCCGCCACGTTTCCGCAAGCGTATCGCCCACCGACGGCAACAAATAGTCGTTGCGCACGATAAAATAGGCGATCAGCCAAAACAGCCAAAGGAACACGACGGCAAGCAGGGAAAATATAAAGTTTTTTTCTATCTTAAACCGCTTCATTTATCCCATGTAATAGAACGCATCCGCAACTGCCGAAACGCTGTCCGCATTTACGCTAGCAAGCTTTGCAAGGAAAGTATTCACTTCTGCTTTGCACTCCGTGGACGGGACGAAACGGACGGAGCAATTCGCAATGACCGTCTCGTTTAAATTTTTATCGTTGAACGCGGGAGCAAGCCCTGCCGTGCGCACGCCGTCGAGAAGCTCGAGCACCTTAGCCGCCGAGGCATTTGCAAGGTACTGCGCATTCCCCGCAAAGTAGGAAATCATCTTTTCCGCAGCCGCCTTATCGTTTTGCAAAATACTGCTCTTGGCAACGAGCACCGCCTGCGGAAACCCGTTTTCGCCGCCATAAATCTCCTGTAAACTGCCCGCAGGCTTGAACGGCTTTGCGGTGCTCGCCGTGCCCTTTATCTTCGCCGTAACGGCGGGCTCGGGACACAAGTAGTAATCGCACCCGTAAGCGGGCGTTACGTTGGTAGCGTCGGTACCCATTTGAAGAAGGTTTACCTTGTCGGTCGCTTTTTCCGCTTCCAAATTGGAAATGGTCTGATACTCTATCCCTAAATCGGAAAGCGCCGCTTGGAAGGTAAGCCCGGGCACGTTGGTAAGTTGCACTACCCCTACCGTTTTCCCCGCAAGCGAGGAAGCCGTTTGCGCGGTCACGGTTTCGTTGTCCCCCGTCGTAAGCAGAAAGAAATTGCCGTGCGTGACCGTGCCGAGCATTTTATAAGTTTCGCCCGTGCCCAACAGCTTGCTCGCAAGGTTTACGGGCAACACACAAAAGTCGGCGGCAGGCGTTGCACCCGTGACCTGCGCCTGAATGACGCCCGATGCCACGACGTTGTACTTAAAGTCGTAGGCGCTGTCCCCGCTCGCAATCGCGTTGACTAGCCCGAGCGCGGGCGCGCCGTCGGGCGCGTATACCGTGTACACGGGTATTTTAGGGTCGTCCTCGTGTTCCTCGCCGCAACCCACGGCAAATAAAGCCGTACCCATAATTGCCGCAAGGGCAATAGCAATTTGTTTTTTCATATATTCCTCCGATTTTGTTATACGCACCGCGACGGCGCGCGAAAATTTTTAACTGATTAAATTTTGCTGAATAACGTTTTTGCGGTAACGCCAGCAAGCTTGCCGAGCTTGCCCGTGAGCGCGTTCACGACGGGCACGGGCGCGTCCAACACCACGGAAAGCACGGAAACATTTTTCTCCCTGTAAGGAATGCCCATTCTAGCCACGATATATTCCCCATATTCGGAAAGATATGCGTTTAATTGCGCCACTTCCCCTTTGCTTTCCACCAAAATAGAAAGTACTGCGATACGTTTTTCTTCCATAAAAAAATCCCTCCGCCCAAACGTAAGCGAAAGGAAAAGCACGCGAAAAAAATCGCGCGAACGTTCTTTTCAGCCCTTTGCAGTCAGCACCGCTTTCCGTTTAGGTATGTGTTGTTCACGAAATTTGTTTGTTGGAGGC